>QHYO01000394.1 GCA_003224135.1 Acidobacteriota bacterium
TTCTCCGGCGCCGACTGCGCTAACTCCATCGTTTTCAATGTTGCCTGCCTGGCACGACGCCTGCTGTTTCCTTCTGCGAGGTTCATCGTCATGAGGCAACCAACAAGTCCGCAAATAGATGCACTAGGTCAACCGGCGCAAACGAGCAAGTTCCGCGAAATCAGTTTGGATTCCGCGCTGGTCCCGATTTTCTGCGCTTCGCTCCTTTATGCTGTCTCCTGGATCATGGGTTGCTCCACAGCGCCAAGCGCAAAAGCCGGCGGTGGCAAAAAACTGAATGAGTCGAGCGAATTCGTTCGCCTCGCTGCGGGCGACAAGATCGGTCCTTCGATTTCCGGCCGCAAACTCACCGTGGAAAAAATGGCGCAACGCGCCGCGACGTCCTTGCAATATTCGAACGAAAAGTACGGTGTTGCGTTCGACGCACCCAAAGGATACGTATTGAAGGAAGGTGAACTTCCGGAAATGGATCGTGGACTCGGCTATCTCGGGCCGATCCCGATGCACTTTGCTCAACCTGGCGGTCTACGACTTGCCACCGTGGAACCGCCGCAGGGAATTCATCTCGGCACAAATTTTGTGAACAAGTTTTTCACGATCAGCGCGCACTACGGATCGACGGAAGCTGTCTGCTCCGACGTAAATATCCCGGCAGAGTTGCGAGGCGCGCCCCTTACTCGCACCGTCGATGGCATCGAGTTTCACGGCTTCCAGGAGCAGTCCGCCGCCAGTATGCACCATTACACGGGAATCTATCTTCACGCCTATACCAATGACACCTGCTACGAAATTGGCTACGGCGTGGCGAGTGCAGGCTCTGGCGTATTGGGCAGCTTGAAAAATATCAATGAAGAGAATTTGCTGCACAAGCTGGAGAAAATTCTCGACAACGTCCGCATCGCTCCTCCAGCATTCGAGCGAAGCGCCGCCTCTGGTTAAGAAAAAAATGTTTGGGAAAACTGCGTAGCGGTGTTGATGAACAAATTCGGCCCAATCGGAAAGAATTCGCTGTGAGTTAAACGTTACTAAACTAAAACAGTCCGGGGATTTTCATTCCGGTGATGCCGGGAATACTACCGGTGAGAGACTTCATCTGGTTCGCAAGTTCGTCGTCCACGCGGCGGGACGCTTCGTTCACCGCAGCGCGGATCAAATCCTGCAACATCTCCTGATCTTTTGAAGCGAATATGTCCGGCTCGATGCGCACTTCCAGAACCTGTTTCTGGCCGTTCATTTTCACGGACACCATGCCGCCACCGGACGACGCTTCGACCGCAACCGAGTTCACCTGCCGCTGCAAGTCTTCCTGAACCTGCCGCAACCGGGAAAGCATCTGTTGGAGTGCATTGACTTCCATCAGGGTCTCTCTTCGCGCCGCTTAACTTCGGAAATTTTTCCACCGAAGCGCTGCAGCATTGCGCGTACCATCGGATCGCGTTCGAACTTCTCGCGCAACTCTTTCGTGCCTGACGCCGCTTGCGACGCATTCGCGGCCGTCGCTGCAACTGATTCCATCTTAGCACATACGCGCACGGAGCGATTCAGGACCTTGCTTGATGTGGCACGAATTTTCTCGAGCGAGTCGCGCCCTTCCACCATTTCTGCAAACGCGCGCTTCTCAGTCGCAAAATAAATTCGCAACTCTGCGCCTTCGAGTTCCCAGCGGTGCGCATGCTCAAGCAATTCGCCGAGAAATTTTTGCTGTGCCTGGAGTATGCCGCGAATTTCCGCTACGTGTTCTTCGGCAATGCCCGAAGCTCCAACCGGAACTGGAGCATCGTTCACCAACTCCGAAGTATCTGCTTCGCTCGTTGCGTCCTTGGCAGAAATGTCCGCAGCGCCGCCCGCGGGACTTTCGGCCGTCTGTTGCGCCGCGCTTTCTGTCTTCTTGACAACGTCTGAAACTGTGTCCGGTGGCGGCGCGAGCACTGCTGCAATCGCCGGTGCGTTGCTGGTTGTCGACGCGCGATTGCTCCAGCTCGGCATCGAAAAAGAAGGAGTGCTTGCCGCCACGGTGCGTGTCGCGGGCGAAGGTCCGGCACCAGCCGTCGCCGTGCTCGCCAATTCATTTTTTGCAGACCACGCCGGGGCCGCCGCAGGTGCGCTTGCGCGTTGCGCTACGCTTTTTGCCGTGCTGCCGTTACCCGCCGTTCCGCCTAAATCCGCAAGCAATTCCTCCAGCGGCGCCAGGCGTCCCGCATGGATCAGGCGCAGCAGCCCCATCTCGAGGTGAACACGCGGATCGGGCTTGCGGCGAAGATCATCGTCCGTTTGCAGCAGAATGTTGAAAAATCTTGTGAGGTCTTCTTCGCTGAATTGCGCGGCCGCCTTCGCGAGCGCGGGTCTCTGATCTGGCGTCGCCGCGATCAATTCCGAATCCGCGCCGCAAACTCGCGCAATCAAGAGATTGCGCATGTGGCGGATTGCTTCACGGCAGAAGTGCTGAGGGTTACGGCCTTCTTTTTGGAAAGTATGGACAAGGCCCAGCGCGCGATCGGCTGAACCCGCTGCAATCGCGTCGACCAATTCGTTCAGGGCGTCTTCTGGAACGACGCCGAGAAGTTCCCGGACTTCCTTGTCGGGAATCGTGTCGCCGCAATATGCGCGCGCCTGTTCGAGCAGGGACAGTGCGTCACGCAGGCTGCCCTCGGCCATGCGTGCAATCACCGCAACCGCGCCGTCAGCAATTTTCAGGTTTTCTTCTTTCGCGATGTATTTTACGCGGTCGGCAATTTCGTTGAACGTCAGCGCACGAAAATGGAAATGCTGAGAGCGCGACCGGATTGTGTCTTCCAGATTTTCCGGCTCGGTTGTTGCCATCACGAAAATCACGCGGTCGGGAGGCTCCTCAAGCGTTTTCAGTAAGGCGTTGGACGCTTCGCCAGTCAGCATGTGCGCTTCGTCGAGGATCACAACTTTGCTGCGTGACGCAGCGGGGGCGTAACGCACCATTTCGCGCAACTCGCGGATCTGGTCAATACCGCGGTTCGATGCCGCGTCGATTTCGATTACGTCGAGCGAAGTGCCTGCGGCGATCTCTTTGCACGAATCGCACTCACCACATGGTTCCGCCGTCGGACCGTGCACGCAATTCAAAGCCTTTGCAAGGATGCGGGCTGCGGTTGTCTTTCCGACGCCTCGTGCGCCGGAAAAACTATACGCGTGAGCGACACGGTCATTCTTGATCGCGTTCGCCAGCGTTCCGGTGACGTGTTCCTGTCCTACTAAGTCCTTGAAAGTTTGCGGGCGCCATTTCCGCGCGATGACCTGATAGCTCATGAAGGAGAGTGTTGCACGACGCAACGATTCGGAAAAGTTCTAAGTTTTAGTTTTTCGACTGCAGAGTGTGTTGCAAGGCAGAAATCGGCAGAAGGGGCGAATGCAACAGTAGAGGCAAAGCATGAATGGCGGCAAATTTTCAGGTGATTACTCGTCACCGATCACTATTGTGTTCGATGCGAGGAACTTCGGGTGATCTGGGGCACCCGAGGCAATCCCGGTACCGTTGCTCCCTTCCGGGCCTGGCGGGGTTCGCGGGACCTCGTTGCACAGAGCCCGAAGTTCCACGCTCCGGCAGTCGCTCATCACGACTGCTGAAGAAAATTCTAACACAGCCCCACGGCGGCAACCAAAGAGCGCAAGCAAAGACGGCGCTCCGGTTTTCGGAATTTTTCTTCCGGCATTCGGAGCGGCAACTATCTTTTCAATGAGATGCCTATTGCTTCGGTTTTGCTGGTTCTTTCGTCGGCGCATCCGGAGGCACCACATCAGCCGGATTTACCCAATTGACTTTAAACGGACCGGTGGCGTTCACCTGGACGACCGTATCGGTCTTGCTCACAGCGAAGTGGCGCATCTCTTTCGGCATGCTGATGAAGTTGCCCGGATTCATCGTTTCTAGTTTGCTTTCGTCGAACTTTTCTCCCATCCCTACAAGAAAGGTTCCCTTAAGGACGGTCACGTTTTCATCCGTGGGATGCCAGTGCGCGGGAATCTTTGCCCCTTCGGCGCACCGGATCCGGAGCACGAAGGGTGTTCCTTCAGCATTCGAGTCGCCACTCACCGCGGCCAAATCACATCCTTTTATGATCGGGGTCCATTTCAGGTCGCCGGAGCGCACAATCTTGTGACTCGCGCCAGCTTCACTCTTCTCCTGGCTTTTAATCGTCAGCGTAAAAGCAATCACTGCAAGCAAAACAGAACACATAACTCCCAACCTCTTAAATGTCATGAATCGCGCCTCCGTTGCGAAAGGATGGTCCCGGAATGACGGTGAAAATACTCTTTCCCGCGGATTTGAGCAAGCCGCGGGGCTGCCGCGGGGCTGCGCTCGAGTTAGAGAGTGCAACCGAAGTGTCTGGACGCGGCTTAACTAGAACGGAACATCTGCAAAAGGCAGTGAATCGCGGGCCAAAATCGAGTACGCTAATTGCGGATGGAGTTCCTCCCCATCCGCCCGTCGATTGCCGCAGCTCTTGCCGGGTCCGCGCGCCAGCGCCGCACGACGGGGCCTCGCCCCTGTGCTGCTCCACGTTACGGAGCTAGCCCGCCACGGCGGGCAAGCCTGCAAACTTGCGGGCAGGAGGAACCAAATGAAAATTGTTGTTCGACTGTTGTCTGTTGTTGCTGTTCTGTCTTTCTCCGCTTCTTTTTCAGTCGCCGAACCTCGCCAGATTACGCGTGGCACGCAGGTTCATTTGAAGCTCTTGAACGATGTGAGCACGTCGTCGGCTCACAACGGTGATTCCTTTCTTGCGGTGACCACGGAGCCGGTGATGATCGGCGACCAGCTTCTTTTGCCGGCGGGAACTCGCATTCGAGGCATCGTTACCAGCATCAGTCGCGCGCGCCGCTTTGCGATCTTTCGTGGGGAAGCGTACATGAACTTGTCGTTCCGCTCGATTGAAATGGATAGCCGCCTGATCCCGGTTCAGATGAGCATTCTTGATATTTCGAGACCTGCTGAAGAAGGTGAAGGCCGCCGCCGCAAGGACGTCGAGATCGGTGAAGGACAGATGCTCCAGGAAAAACACGACATTAAGGGCGACATCGTTGCGGGGACCATCGGCACGGGCGGATCGACGCTGATCGGAAAGATTGCGAGTCATGCGGCTGCTGGATTTGGGATCGGCCTCGCGGGAAGCGCGATTTACGTTGTGCAGCGCAAGGGTAGGGAAGTTAGCCTTCCGGCGGATACGGGCATGCTGGTTCGCATGGACAGCACTGTGACTGTGCCCGGAGTGAGTGTTTCGACAGGTTCGGTGAACG
>QHYO01000397.1 GCA_003224135.1 Acidobacteriota bacterium
AGAAAATGCCCGCCGTGGCGATCACAGACCATGGGAATTTATTCGCGGCAGCCAATTTTTTCTACGAAGCAAGCAAGCGCGACGTGAAGCCGATCATCGGCTGCGAAGTGTATGTAGCGAGGGGCAGCCGGCACGACCGCGGAGAAAAAACTCAATCGAACGGTGGCGATCGGGCTGACGCGGAAGGCGGATCGCGCGGAAGCAATCACCTGGTGTTGTTGTGCGAAGACCTGGAGGGTTACCACAACCTGATCAAGCTGGTGTCCGCGGGATTCCTGGAAGGCTTCTATTACAAGCCGAGAATCGATTACGACCTCCTTGCAAAGCACAGCAAAGGATTGATCGCGCTGTCCGCATGCCTGCGCGGCGCGGTGACGGAAGCAGTGGTGGAAGAGAAATACGATCAGGCGCGGGAGAACGCCTACCGGCTGAGAGACCTTTTTGGTAAACAGAATTTTTTCCTTGAGATTCAGGATCAGGGACTCGAAATCGAGAAGAAGGTGAATCCGCACCTGGTGCGGCTGTCAAAAGAAACTGGGATTCCGCTGGTGGCCACGAACGATTGCCACTACCTGCATCACGAAGATGCCCACGCACAGGAAGTTCTGCTGTGCATTCAAACCGGCAAGACGATGGGCGACACAAACCGCATGAAGTTTGCGACGGACCAGTTTTATTTCAAGACTGCGGCGGAAATGGCGCGGGTGTTTGGCGAGATTCCGGAGGCGCTGCGGCGAACAGTGGAGATTGCGGCGCGATGCAATGTGAAGGTGGAGCGGATTCCGAATCCATTTCCGGAATTCCAGGTGCCGTCCGGACATACGGCGGGAAGTTATTTTGAAAAAGTGGTGAGGGAAGGATTCGCGACACGGGTCCCTTACCTTGAACGGCTGGCCAAAACCGGGACGCTTGCGAATCCCCTTTCTGAGTACGAACGACGTTTAACCAGCGAAATCCAGATGATTCAGAAAATGCGGTACGAGGGATATTTTCTGATCGTGTGGGATTTCATTCACTATGCACGCACGCAAGATGTGCCTGTCGGACCCGGCAGAGGTTCGGCGGCGGGAAGTCTGGTCAGCTACGCGCTGCGGATTACGGACGTCGACCCGCTGCAGTACAACCTGTTGTTTGAACGGTTCTTGAATCCGGAACGCATCTCGATGCCGGATATTGATATCGATTTCTGCATGCGGCGTCGCGGCGAGTTGATTGAGTATGTGACGGAAAAGTATGGGCGCGACAACGTCGCGCAGATTATTACCTTCGGAACGATGGCGGCGAAAGCGGCCATCAAGGACGTGGGCCGCGCGATGGAGATTCCGTACGCGGAGGTTGACCGCCTGGCAAAGATGGTGCCAACGACGCTGGGCATTACCTTAGACAAGGCGCTTGCGGAAGCGCCACAACTGAAGTTGACGGTAAACGGCGACGAAAAGCTGAAGGACCTGATGAGCGTGGCGCTGCGGCTAGAAGGACTTTCGCGGCACGCTTCTACGCACGCGGCCGGCGTGGTAATTTCGCCACAACCACTTACTGACCTCGTGCCTGTTTACAAGACCAACCGCGACGAAATTACGACGCAATTCGACATGAACGCGCTCGAGCGGATCGGCCTGCTGAAAATGGATTTCCTGGGGCTGACGACGCTGACAGTGCTGCACGATGCAGTGAGGATGGTGGAGCAGAATCGCGGCGTCAAAGTGGAGATCGGATACGACGGCGATTTTTCAATTTGAGTCGCACGGCATGCGGGACATTCTGCGGCGATATCAGCCCACGAAAATTGAGGATTTGACGGCGTTGAACGCGCTATATCGCCCGGGCCCCATCCAGGGCGGCATGATCGACGACTTCATCAACCGCAAGCATGGGAAGACGAAGGTCAGTTACGAACTGCCGCAATTGCAGGACATCCTGCAGGAGACTTACGGCGTCATCCTGTACCAGGAACAGGTGATGCAGATTGCGAACCGGCTGGCGAGTTTCTCGCTGGGCGAAGCCGACATTTTGCGCCGCGCGATGGGGAAAAAGAAAAAAGAGGAGATGGCGGCGCAGCGCGCGAAATTCCTGGATGGGTGCGCGAAGAATAAAATTCCGGAAAAGAAAGCCGAACGAATTTTTAATCTAATGGAAGAGTTCGCGGGCTACGGCTTCAATAAGTCGCACTCGTGCGCGTATGCCTTGCTTGCTTACCAAACGGCGTACATGAAGACGCATTATCCCGTGGAATTCATGGCGGCGCTGCTGACATCCGAAACGGGTAACGCAGAGAAAGCAGTGAAGTACATCAACGAGGCGCGCGGCATGAGCATTTCGATCCTGCCGCCGGATGTAAATGAGAGCGATTTGTATTTCACGCCAGTGGGAGAGTCGATCCGGTTCGGCCTGGCAGCGATCAAAAACGTGGGAGAGAACACGGCGAAGGCGATTCGCGATTCGCGACTTTCGAGCGGGAAATTTAAGGCGCTCTACGATTTTTGTGAGCGCATTGAACCGCGATTTTTGAACAAGAGAGTATTCGAAAGCTTGATCAAATCTGGCGCGATGGATTCGCTTGGACCTCGCGAAGCGATGGCAGCTTCGGTGGACGATGCGCTGGCGGCACTGCAACGAGCCACACGATTGAGAGACTCCGGCCAGCATGGGTTGTTTTTTGGAGGGGGCGCAACGGAGGCACCAGCCCCGTTTCTGTTGCGAGAGGCACCGCTGTGGAGCGAAGAGGAACGGCTTGCGAGCGAGTATGCGATGCTCGGCTTTTACGTTTCTGGGCATCCGTTGGAGAAATATGCTTCGCGATTGGCGGAATGGAACGTTGTGCGCCTGGAAGAAGTTGAGGGGCAGCGCAACGGAAGAGAGATTGCCGTGGCTGCGCTGATTGTGGGCGTTAGGCCGATGCGGTCGAAGAAGGGCGCGCGCTGGGCAATTTTTACGATTCAGGACATGACCGGCGTGCAGGAGTTGCTGGCGTTCCCAGAAAGTTTTGCGAAACATGAACAAACACTGAAGCCGGGAACTCCGCTATTGTTAAAGGTCAGAGTGCAGATTGAGGAAGCGGGGACGCGGCTTTCGCTGCAAGAGGCACGGCGAATTGCCGACATTGCGGAACGGGCTGCCGCGCAGGAAGAGTTTCGCGTCAGGGTCTCGATCGCCTCAATGAATGAGGGCACGCTGGACCTGCTGGAGAAATTGTTTGCCGGAGCACCCGGAGCGAGCCAAGTTGTGTTTGAATTGGAGTCGCCGGACGGGACGATTGCCGTCGTGCCATCGCAACAGCGGGTGAAAGCCACTCCGGAACTGACAGAAGCAGTGCGGCGGATTCGCGACAAGGCGGCAGCGGCTTAGGGGAGCGCATGTCAGTTAAAGAAAAGAAGAAATCCGCAGACACCGTCGCCGGAGCGCGCCAACGCGAACTTGAGAAGCTCGAAAAGGAAGTTGACGACCTGAAGCTACTGGCCGGGGATGTGGACGCGGATGCAGAGCTCGAACGTCTACGCGAACAGGTGGGCGAGCTTCGTAAAGAATTCTATGCACACCTAGGTCCATGGCAACGTGCGCAGATTGCGCGGCATCCGCAACGTCCTTACCTGACTGACTATCTCCCGCTGCTGTTTACGGATTTTGTGGAACTACACGGCGACCGCGCTTTTGGCGATGACCGGGCCCTAATCGCCGGATTGGCGAAATTCAAGGGCCGCCCGGTGGCCGTAATCGGTCAGCAAAAAGGACGCGACACCAAGCAGCGCGTGATCCGCAACTTCGGTCAGCCCAAACCGGAAGGGTATCGCAAAGCGCTACGAGTGATGCAGTTGGCTGCCAAATTTGGGCGGCCGATTTTGACGTTTGTGGATACGCCTGGGGCGTACCCAGGTATCGATGCAGAAGAGCGCGGTCAAGGCGAGGCGATTGCACGAAATTTGCGTGAGATGGCACGGCTGCCAGTACCCGTGATTGTGACCGTGACCGGCGAAGGCGGTTCGGGCGGAGCGCTGGCGATTGCGGTGGGCGACAGGGTTAACATTCTTGAGAACGGCTTTTACTCGGTGATCTCACCGGAAGGCTGCGCGAGTATTATCTGGCGCGATCCTGCGAAGGCAGAAACCGCAGCTGAGGCAATGAAAATCACGGCAACGGACCTGAAAGAACTTGGCATCATTGATGAGATTGTGAAAGAACCCGAGGGCGGGGCGCACGCCGATCTCGAAGCGGCGGCGCATTACCTGGACGAAGTGCTCGATCGGCAGCTTGCGGAACTTTCGGCGACGCCGGTGAAGGATTTGGTGGAGTCGCGGTACAAGAAATTCCGCGAGATGGGACAGTTCTTCGACCTGCAGCCGTGAAGGCATCCGACCACCGTGCCTCGACGAATCCGGGCCGCAATTCGTTATTTTTTCCTTCGCGGTCCACATCGAATCGATTAACTCCAGGGTGGAGTACTTCCCAGTAGCGGATAGGCAACGCGACGGCAGGAAATAGTGTCGTGCCGCAGGGCGAAGCGTTAGCCTGAATTCCTAAACGACCATGCGGGCAATGCCAGGGAAGTTGCGCCCAGCAACGCATTCACCCGCGGAAACTGGACTTGAGTCATGTCGGAACCGTTCCGTCCGTATGAAAAACTTGTCGAGATCACGCTGCTGGGCAATAAGTTTCAAGTGCCGGAGCGCAATTCGCTGCTGCGGTGTTTTCAGTTCATCAGCCCGGAAACAATTCCGTACGGGCGATTCTGCTGGAACCAGGATTGCCAATATTGCCGTGTAACGTGCCAATTGCCAGATGACGATGATTCGCGGGAAATGTTGGCGTGTAAGTTCATCGTGATGCCGGGAATGGAGATTACCGAACTCAGCCAAGAGCTGAAGTGGTGCCTGCGGGCGAAGTTGCCGCAGGACGAAACCGTGATCCAGCCGTGAGCAGCGAATAGTGACTTGTGAGCCCCTGAGCTTCGCCGCGTTCTGTGCCTACCTTTTCGCTCCTTAAAATTGCGTTCGCCTAACGTCTGCTCTACGATTGCAATATGCAGCAGTCATCAGCGATTTTGTGCGACGGGTGCGGGCAGCCCGCAGGTCCGGGGCATATCGCGCGGCGGCTAAAGCGCCTCGAGAACATGACCCGCTACCGTCCGATCCACGTGCAGGCACTGTTTTTGGCTGCGACCGGTCCCGCCGCGGATACTGACTATCTATACTCAGCTTTAGGTGACTTTGCCGGAGAGGGTGCCGAGATTCTGCGTGCGTTGGGGATAGAGGTGTCCGGACGCGCGGTGGAAGCTGCGCTGACCGAGTTTCAGCGCCGCGGCTACGTTTTGGCATACGTTCTCGAGTGTGCGCAGGCGAACGGCTCTGCTGCGGCCCACAGGGAAGCGCTACAGCAACGCGTTTTCGCGACGATTGCCAGGATTCGGCGGTCGTTGAAGCCCAAGCGCATCGTGCTGCTTGGAAACGAACTTACGGAATTTGTTCCTCAACTTGCCGCGGCGAACCTTGAAGCCACGCTGATCTTGCGCGAAGGCAGGCCGTTTGAATGGAACGAACTTGGTGACCGATTGCTGACCAAAGAACTGACCGCGCCTCTTGAAGCGTTGTGATAGGATGAAGAAAAGTCGAGATTGAGGGAGTAGTTCTGCATGGAGAAGCGCGCCAAGTTTGGAATCGGGATCGGGATTATCGTTATCTCGATGGCGAGCCTTGCGTGGCTCGGGTACGGCGAAAGCAAGACCTACTACCATACGCTGGCGGAACTCGACACGTTGAAGGGTTCAGAGCGAGCGCAGAGGATGCGCATTGGCGGCACGGTGCAGGCTGGAAGTATTCATCGCATGACAGGGCGGGTGGATTTTGTGTTGGAAGGGGAAGGCAAGACGCTTCCCGTGAGCTACGTGGGCAGCGAGCCGTTGCCCGACACTTTCGTAGACAAATCACAGGCACTGATTGAGGGTCGTCCAACTGGAGAAGGCAGATTCGTCGCAGAGCACGTGCAGGCGAAATGCGCGTCGAAGTACGAAGCGGCGCCCGGCGCACCAAACACTGCGCCCAAGACCACAACCGGCAACTCACCGGCACCTTCCGGTACGGCTCAGCGCAGCTCGATGTAGCCGCCTGCTTCTGACCGAGAAGAATTTTGGGGAAAGACGGGGACTGCATGGATGTATTTGGTTCCTTCGCGCTAATTCTTGCGTTTGTGTGCGCGTTGTATGCGTTTGTCGGCGGGATCGCCGCGATCATCACGCGGCATCCGTTGCTTATCAAGAGTGCACGGCAGGCGGGAATCGCCGTCTGTGGGTTGATTTTTACCGCGACACTCAGCCTGGTTTATCTTTTCTTCACTGACAACTACTCGGTTGCGTATGTGGTTTCGCACAGCAACCGTGATCTTTCGACGTTCTTTAAGATTGCCGCGTTGTGGTCTGGCCAGGAAGGCTCTCTGCTGTTCTGGAGCTTTCTGTTAGCGGTTTATGTTGTATCCGTGCTGCTCACTTACCGCAATAAAAATGGCGAGTTGATGCCGTACGTCGGCGTGATTTTGGCGGGCGTGCAGCTTTTCTTTTTGACCATCAGCAATTTTGTGGCGAGTCCATTCAAAGCGTTGGGCGTGGCAAATGCGGCCGGTAGCTTTGATCTGGTAGCGCGAGCCGACGGCAACGGGCTGAATCCGGTGCTGCAATATCCGGAAATGGTGATTCATCCCCCGAATTTGTATTCCGGCTACACGGGATTCACGATTCCATTCGCATTTGCGTTGGCGGCGCTCCTGGCGAGGTACCCGGGCGAGAAGTGGATCCATCTGACACGCAAATGGACGATGATTGCGTGGTGTTTCCAGACGGTGGGAATTTTGCTGGGCGCGCACTGGGCATATGCGGTGCTGGGCTGGGGCGGCTATTGGGGATGGGATCCGGTTGAGAATGCCTCGTTGTTGCCGTGGCTGACGGGAACGGCTTTTCTGCATTCGGTGATGATGCAGGAAAAGCGCGGCATGATGAAGGTGTGGAACGTCTGGCTGGTATTTTTAACGTTCATGCTGTGCATCCTCGGGACGCTGCTCACGCGAAGCGGCGTCGTGAGCTCGGTCCATTCGTTTGCTCAGTCGAGCATCGGAAACTGGTTTGTCGGTTTTCTGCTGATCATTCTGGGTGTTTGCCTGGCGGCATATTTCAAGAACAAAGATTATTTGAAGAGCGAGAACCAGTTGGATTCGCTGGTGTCGCGCGAGTCGAGCTTTTTATTCAACAATCTGGTTTTGCTGGTGGCGTGCGTTGCGGTGCTGTCGGGAACGCTGTTCCCCGTTTTCTCGGAGTGGTTCACAGGATCGCGCATCAGCGTGGGCGCACCGTTCTTCAACAAGGTGAATATTCCGCTGGGTTTGCTGCTGATGTTCTTGACGGGAGTCGGCCCGCTGCTCGCGTGGCGCAAGACTTCGACGGAAAGCATGAAGCGCAATTTTCGTGGACCAGTCATGGCAGGACTTCTGGGCGGCATGATTGGATTTTCTCTCGGCGTGCGCGAAATGTTCGCGTTGATTTGCTTCAGCTTGTGCGTGTTTGTGGCTACGACGATTGTGCAGGAGTTCTACCGGGGCGCGCGGGTGGTGAAGGCGCGATCGAGCGCGTCTTGGATCGCGTCGTGCGTGGACCTGACGCTGCGTAATACGCGGCGGTATGGCGGCTACATCGTGCATCTCGGCATGGTGATGATTTTCATCGGGCTGGCCGGCCAAGCATTCAACAAGGAAGTGGAAAAAGAACTGCCCATCGGATCAACGATCAATATCGGAAAATATGAGCTCCTGCTGCAGAGCATGGATCGCAAGCAGGAGAAGAACTACGTCGCCGACCGCATGATCGTGGAGGTGATGAAAGACAAGAAGCCGGTGATGATGCTTTACCCGGAGCGGCGGAATTTCCCGACGAACCAGGAGTCCGGCACCATGGTAGCGATCTACTCGACGCTACGCGAAGACTTGTACGTCGTTTATGCCGGGATGAATCCGCAGAACAATCTGCCGACGATTCATGTGTTCATTAATCCGCTTGTGAAGTGGGTCTGGTGGGGAGGAATGGTTGTTGTAATGGGTACCATTGTCGCGTTGGTACCGAATCGCGCGGCGGTTCTGGTTTTGGCGCGGACAGAAGCTCCATCGGCGACCAGGGAACTGAGTGGAATCAGGCCCGCGCAGTTGACGCTTCGGGAAGGCCACGATTAATCCATGAAGAACAGGACGCGAATGGCGGCTGGCGTTTTGTTTGCCTGCGCGGCACTGATGCCACCGGGCGCAAAGCGATTGCTTGCCGATCAGAGCGACCGCACGCACCAGATAGGCTCCAAACTGAAGTGCATGTGCAGCGGCTGCGATCAAGCGGCGGGAAAGTGCTATCACGTGGGTGGAGCTTACTCCGGTCCGTGCGACACTGCGAAGACCATGTTGAAGGAAATCGACACCCACATCGCTCGAGGTATGACCGACGAGCAAGTGCTGAAGGCGATGATTCAGGAGTATGGTCCGCTCGCGTATGTCGAGCCGCCGAAAAGCGGCTTTGGGCTGCTGGCGTGGCTGATGCCGATTCTGTATCTGCTGGGAGGGACAGCGCTGGTGATCGTGGTGATGAAGCGCTGGAGAAAGCGGCCGGTCGCTGTAGTGGCCACATCGAGCGCGAACGGAGTGCGCGTTTCGCCGGAGCTCCTGGCGAGGGCGCGCGAGCAGGCGCAGCGCGAGACGGAGGAGTGAGTTGATTGCGGCCCAGATCATTGCGATTTTCCTGATTTCCCGAGCTGACGCAGCCGTTCTCGGCGCATGCTTTGCACTCGCCGCGGCCACCATGCTCTTTATTTTTTACATTCAGCCCGATGCGTCCGACCTTGCGCCACACCGTTCTAAGCTGGACCAGTTGATGGAGCGGCGGGCCACCGTCTATCCGAGGGCGACTACGAAGCGATGAAAAACGCCATGGAGACGGAGGCAGCCATGGTGCTGGCGGAGATGGATCAGGTCACGGAAGCGGGCGTAAGGCGGCCGCGAGGCCCGCGTGCGGCTGAGCGAGGCCCTCGATGAGGTGGATTGCTGGTTGTCTCCCGGCACTACTGGCACTTCTTGGGTTCGCAGCCGCCAGCCAGGCAGGAACTGTTCATGGCACGGTGAACAACGGAACCACAGGCAAGCCGGGTGCCGGCGTCGAAGTGATCCTGATTCAATTGCAAGGTGGAATGCAGCCCATTGCAAACACGAAGACAGACGGCGCAGGGCAGTTCAGCTTCGAAAATCCGAGCATTGGTGCACAGCCGATGTTGGTGCGCGCCGTCTACAAGGGTGTGAATTTTCATCAGCCTCTGCCGCCAGGAAAAGATTCCGTCAGTGTGGAGGTGTTTGAGCCGACGGGAGATGCAAAGACCATCTCTGTGCCGTCGCACGTGGTGATTTTTCAGCCGAATGGAATCACGCTGATTGTGGGAGAAGAGTATGGAGTCAAGAACGATTCCAAGCCGCCGCAAGCGTTTTTCCGCACAGAGGGAAATTTTGAAGCGATGCTTCCGGACAAAGCAGAGCTAAAGCAGATCGCGGCATCAGGGCCTTCTGGAATGCCGGTAGTGCAGGCGCCGATCGATAAAGGAAAAAACAAATACGCGATCGCGTTCGCGTTTCGTCCGGGAGAAAGCGAAGTGCGGCTCTCCTATGAAGTCCCATACCCGAATAACAGCGCGACGGTGAAACTGCCGACTGCGTACGGCGGCGGGCGCTTGCTGGTAGTTGCGCCTCCGAGCGTGCAGCTGAGGGGCGACGGTCTTGAAATGGCCGGGCAAGAGCAGGGAATGAATATTTATGAACGGTCGAACGTCGCAGCGGGGACGATGATCGCTGTCACGCTTTCTGGAACCGCGCCTCCGCCTTCGGCCGCTAATTCCGGAGGCACGGGCGGAGCGCCGGGGCGCGCAGAGAACGTGCAGGGCGGTGACGCAGCAGCAGCGATCCAGTCGGTTCCCGGACGCCTGGACAGCTTGAAGTGGCCGCTCATCGGCGGATTTTGCGTCCTGTTCATCCTGGCGGCGATCTTGCTTGCGAGGAAGCCTATCGCAGTCACCGTTGTCGCTCCGGAAAGTACCTCCGCGGGGTCTGTTTTGATACCACAGGCCGCGCGAACTGCAACGGAAAAAACGTCGAGCACCGCATCAAACGGAGACCTCGCATCGATGGATCGCGAAACGAGCAACAGTCTGGACGCGCTGAAGAACCAATTGTTCCGCCTTGAACTGCGGCGACAGGCGGGAACCATTAGCGACGAGGAGTATTCCCGCGAGCGCGCCAAGGCAGAGCAAGTGCTGCGAGACCTGGTCCGGGGCTGAACGGTGGCCTCGCCTGCAGAATGCAAGGTCGGCCTGCGATTCGAAAAAGTAGATAAGCGCTACGGCGCCGTGTATGCATTGCGAAACCTAACGCTGACGATTGCGCCAGGCGAATGCCTAGCGCTTGCGGGGCGCAATGGTTCGGGCAAAACCACGCTCCTGCGAATTGCCGCTAACCTGACGCGGCCCACGCGAGGCTCGCTTTCCTTTTCTGGAATCACTGAGAATCAGAATCCGCACGCGGGCTTTGTTGCACACGCGACGATGGTCTATGACGAATTGACTGCGGAAGAGAACCTGCTCTTTTTTGCGAAATTGCTCGGGGTGACCAAGCGCAAGGAGCGCGTGGCGGAATTGCTGTTTGAAGTGGGTCTTGGCGAGCGCAAGGATTCGCTGCTGCGCACATTTTCGCGCGGCATGAGGCAGCGTGTCGCGATTGCGCGGGCGCTACTT
>QHYO01000398.1 GCA_003224135.1 Acidobacteriota bacterium
TTTCGTCGAGAGAATTTGCCCGATGCGGCCCTGCTCGATGATGGCGTAGGAATCGGGGCCGAGGCCAACTCCCATGAACATGTCTTGAATGTCGCGCAGGCGGGCGACGCGCCCGTTAATGAGATATTCACTCTGGCCGCTGCGGTAGAGTCTGCGGCTGACGACAACCTCGCCAGGCTTGGTGACCAGCGCGGGCTTGTCCACTTTTTTCTTTCGTTTGCTCTTAAGGAATTCTGGTCTGCCGGCTTCCGTGCTTGCCGCAACGCCTTCCTCCGAAAGGGGAGCGTCGGGTTGCGCTCCCTCGTCGGTTGGGGCTGACGCGGGGACATCCGCGAGAATTCTGTCAGTTTCTGCGAGGCCCTCCGTGCTCTGGGACTCTGCGCTATCGTTTTCTTGGGACTCTTCGGTGGTTCCTTCGATCACGAAGCGCGCCGCTTCGGCCAGTTCCGGATCTTCCATCGTGATGGTGACTTCGGCAAGGCCCATGGGAGGGCGTTTTACGGTGCCGTTGAAAATGCAATCACTCATGCGGCCGGCGCGGAGTGACTTATGGCTTTGTTCACCCAACACCCAGCTGATGGCGTCGACTACGTTCGATTTGCCGCATCCGTTCGGGCCGACGATGCACGTCGTGCCTGTGCCGCTGAACGTCACTACGGTGCGTTCGCAGAACGATTTGAATCCGGTGATTTCCACTTTGCGGAGTTTTAGCAAGATGTCCCCTTTGACTCTCTCGTTCTCCGATGTTCGAAGCACATGGAGAACCTTTCGCAAGTTCGCTTTCTTTCCTGTGCTGTGCGTTCAGACACACTACACGCGAAGAGAGACGACTCATCGTTCCCTGATGGAGGGATTCTTTTCGCGATGCGTTCGTTGCGTTGCAACGGACACTGCCCGTCAAGACTTCTAAGTCATTGACAAGGCACACGTTTGGCAGGTTCTCAGTCAGAGGCCCAGCCGCCTGGCGCATGGATGGCGGTACGGGAGAAAAATGTAGCACGTACACTGCCTGGTGTAAAGCCCTACGCTACAGGTTGTGGCGGGATTCTTACGGCTACTACGATGCACACTTCCATGCCGCGATGCGAAGTCTGCGGTAGTCCAACACCCAATGATCTGTCTTCCACAAGGCTGGGCGGGCGGCCAGCTCCACTTCCTGCAAAAATTGTGGTCGTTCGGGCTCGGGTACGCGGTCCAGAAATGAAGCGCCAAACATGGTGATCCACGTTGCGAGTCCGCGTTCGCCATCTTCTAATTTGGTGGGACGTTCGAAAAGTACAGCTTCGCGCACTTCGATTCCGTGCTTTTCGAGCAGCGAGGCGTAGTCTGCAATGCTCGGATTGAACCACGGGTTGGCGTCATCGGGCGAAATGCCGAGACGAGTCAAAGCGGTCTCAAGAGCGGCTACGACACTGCCAATGTTGCCCTTGCCGCCAAATTCCGCCACGAATCTTCCGCCAGCGCGTAGGGCTCGCGCTACGCCCGCGACGACGCGCTCCGCCTCCGGGATCCAGTGCAATGCCGCGTTTGAGAACACGGCATCGAATTCGTGTGAAAATGGCAAGGCGCGCGCGTCCGAGACATCAAACCGCAATGCAGGAAACTTCTTGCCCGCCTCTGCAATCATCTCCGGCGAACGATCCACTCCGACGACCTCCGCTCCGCTTGCGGCAATTTCCGCTGTGAGTGATCCTGTTCCGCATCCCAAATCCAAAATGCGCTCGCCAGCTTTTGCAGCCAGCAGCTCCAAAAGGCCTTTCGCCTTCTCCCACACAAATGCGTGCTTGGCGTCGTACAGCTCAGCGTCCCATTTCTCCGCGCGCATTGGATGACTCTTTCTTCGAAACCTGTCCCGCTCGGTCAATTCTTTTTGTCGAGTTTTTCGCGCAGCTTCTGTGCCAGATAGTGGGAGCCGTAGGGCTTTTGAAGGACAACCGATGTCTGGCGTGTGCGGATGGGAACCAGATTTATTTCAGTAGCATAGCCGGTCGTGAAAATTACGGGCATGCCGGGCCTTAGGGCCGCCATCTTCAGATAGGCGTCCGGGCCATTCAACTTCGGCATCACCACATCGAGGAATACGAGATGAATTTCATTCACGTGATGTTCGAACGCCCGCACCGCCTCTTCGCCATCTTTTGCCGCGATTACCTTATAGCCCAGACTCACGAGAATTTCCTGCGCGGCTTCACGCAGGTCATCGTTGTCTTCGGCGATCAGAATGCCTTCGGTGCCACCGCGCAAGGCACCGATCATTGGGCGTTCAGGCTGATCTGCCGGGCCGTTGCCCAGTGGCAGATAGACCCGGAATGCCGTGCCTTGCCCCAGTGTGCTGTCCACATCGATGAATCCTTTGTGCTGCTTGACGATTCCGTACACGGTTGCCAGACCGAGACCTGTTCCACGTCCTATTTCTTTCGTTGTGAAAAAAGGCTCGAAGATATGGGCCAGCGTTTCAGCATCCATCCCGGTGCCTGAGTCGAGCACTTTCAACAGCACGTACCGTCCGGGAACGGCGTAGGCATGAGTCCGCTGGTAGTCTTCGCCGACTTCGACATTCTTCGTTTCGATTAGCAGGCGGCCTCCATCGGGCATCGCATCCCGCGCGTTCAGGCACAAGTTCATCAGCACTTGTTCGATTTGGCCCGGATCGGCCCAGATGATGCTCAAGTCACCCGCGAGGTTCATTTGAATATCGATCCGTTCGCCGATGACGTTGCGCAGCAGGCTGATTTCCTCCTTGGCGAGTTCGTTCAGGTTTGTGTTGCACGTTTGCAGCATTTGGCGCCGCGCGAATGCCAGCAATTGCCGCGTCAGCCCGGAAGCTCGATCGGCCTGTGAACGGATCTTAAGGAATTTGTCCTGCAGGTCGCTCCCTTGTTCGGCGGCACGCACGCCCACGTCAGCCCATCCCATGATGGCGCCGATTACATTGTTAAAGTCATGCGCGACGCCTCCCGCCAGACGTCCGATGGCTTCGAAGCGCTGCAATTGATGTACCTGTTCTTCGAGTCGCTTCCTTTGCCGGCGCTCTTCAGACTCCCTCAATTCTCGCTCTACGGACGGAACCAACCGGCCGAGATTCGATTTCATCAAGTAGTCTTGCGCGCCGATTTTTAAGGCCGCTACCGCCGAATCTTCACCGATCGTTCCTGACACGAAAATGAAAGGAACGTCCAAGCCTTTTTGACGCGTGATCGTTAGCGCGTCTGTTCCTCGGAAATGCGGCATGGAGTAATCAGAAATGACAATGTCCCACGGCCGCTCAAGTGCTTGCGCCAGCCCTTCGGGCGAATCCACGCGCTCATGAAAGACGTCATATCCCGCTTGCGCCAGCAGTCGAACCTGCAACGCGGCGTCATCTTCCGAATCTTCGATGAATAAAACACGAAGGGGAATCGGCACCTAGGATCTCCTTGGAACGGGGGCCGGTTCGTTCAGAATCAGCCAGTAAAGTCCTAATTGCCTTACGGCCTCAATGAATTTTTCAAATTCGACCGGCTTTCGCACAAAGCTGTTGGCACCCAAATCGTAGCCACGGATGCGATCCTGGTCTTCATTGGAAGTGGTGAGAATGACCACGGGAAGAAATTTTGTAATTTCAGACGCGCGCACGCGATTCAGGACCTCGAATCCGTCCACTTTTGGCAGCTTTAAATCGAGAAGGATAATCTGCGGCATGACGCTCAAGTCCCGGCCGGAGTGCACGCCAGTTCCGAACAGGTAGTCCAAAGCTTCGTTTCCGTCCCGCGCAACAACCACTTCGTTGCGAATATTGTTTTTCTTCAAGGCGCGCAACGTGAGCAGTTCGTCGTCCGCGTTGTCCTCCACGAGCAAAATCACTTTCTACTCCATCGCGCCTCCAAGGTTTAGGTATTTCGCCGTCCCAACGTGAAATAGATGGTTGCCCCACGATTTACAATTCCTTCGGCCCACACCGATCCGCCGTGACGGTGGATAATCCGCTGCACGGTCGCCAGCCCGATACCGGTGCCGGGAAACTCGTTGGCTGCGTGGAGGCGCTGGAACGCCCCGAAAAGACGCGAAGCGTACGACTGGTCAAATCCCGCGCCATTGTCGCGTACGAAATATGCTCGATCGCCGTTAGAAAATTGTTGGCCGAATTCAATTTCAGCTTGCGGGCGTTTCGAAGTAAATTTCCAGGCATTTCCAATCAGGTTCTGGAGAGCCACACGAATCAGCCTGCTGTCGCCTTCCGCTTGCAATCCTGCGGCGATTTTCAGCGATATCGCGCGTTTCGGTTCTCTGGACTTAAGTTCCTGGGCAACTTCGATCGCGAGCTTGCTCAAATCGATTCGCTCCTTGTACATTTCCGCGCGCGTTACTCGCGATAGATTCAGCAGGTCGTCGATCAATTCCCCCATGCGATGCGTCGCCGAGCGGATTCGACGCAAATAATCCTTCGCAGTGTCGTCGAGTTGTTGATGGTAGTCCTCGTGCAGTGCCTGGCTGAATCCCTCGATTCCGCGCAGCGGGGCTCTCAAGTCGTGCGAGACGGAGTAAGAGAATGCTTCCAGTTCCTTGTTGGCGGCCTGGAGCTCCAGACTGCGCCGCACAATCTCCTGCTCGGCCTTTCGTTTCTCGGTAACATCACGGGTGATTTTCACAAAGCCGCGCAAAGTGCCGACGTCGTCACGCAATGGCGTAACTACCACGTTTGCCCAGAAGCGCGAGCCGTCTTTCCGTACGCGCCAGCTATCATCCTCAAAACGCCCTTCTTCTCTGGCGGAGTTGAGTTCGATGGTTGGTTTTCCAACCGCAATGTCCTCAGGAGGATAAAATATTGAAAAATGCTGGCCCACTATCTCTTCCGCTTTGTATCCCTTGATCCGTTGCGCTCCGCCGTTCCAACTCGTAATTTGTCCCCCGGGATTCAGCACAATAATTGCGTAGTCCTTGATGTTTGAAACGATAAGCCGGAAGCGCTCCTCGCTCTCTTTTAGGGCGTCCTCGGCTTTTTTCTGTTCGGTAATATCCGTTGCGACGACCAATCTCGCATCCTTGCCGCCAAAGTTCAGAGGATATGACCGGATCTGTACATCGATGATCTCTCCGGATTTCTTTTCGTGTCGCCACGGCCTAGAATCCTGCACTGATTGCGTTGTCTCGCGAATATTCTTCAACAGCTTGGGAACATCCGACTGAGGACGCAAGTCCGAGATCTTCAGTCGCAAGAACTCTTCGCGCGTATATCCGTAGCGGTTACTCGCTGTTGCGTTCACGTCGAGAATATCCAGGGTTTCGAGGTCGTACACCCATACCGGAATTGGATTGCTGTCGAACAATAGCCGGTATTGCTCCTGCGCCCGGCGAAGGCTCTCCTCAGACTCCTTGCGTTTTTCGATCTCTCGAAAGATTGCATACACGGTCAGGCCAAACAGCAATAACGAAAACGCGTAACCGACGTCCAGAATCGCTTTCATCTGGCGGTTTCCGGCTGCGGCCTCTTGCAAGCGCTGGCCGAGAAGTTTCTCCTCCTCGAACCTCATCTCCAGGAGGAGTGTTCTGATCTTCCCCGCGAGCTCGTTCCTCGACGTTTCGAGATTCTCGTCCGAGGAGGGCTGTGTTTTGAGCCCCTCGATTAAAGCAACCCTCGCCCCTATGAGGTCAGCCAGCCGCGCATACGTCGCCTGTTGCCTGGGATTGTCAGCCGTTACTGTTTTGATCTGCCTAAGGTTCGATTCGACAACGTCTTTGAGGTGCCGGCTCGATTGCAGATGCGTACTGTCGCGCGTGAGAGCAAAACCACGCTCCTCTGCATTGAGTTCAAGCAGGGAAGCGAGCGTCGAATCCAGCATTTCCAAGACTTGATGCGAATGCTCAACCCATTGCTGGTCCGCGTTCTCCTGTGAAAACCTGCGGTAGGAGAGCACGCCGATCATGGCAAGAATACAAAGCGCGGCGCCAAAGCCGAGCGTCAGTTTGTTCTTCAGAGACATATTGCGTGACTCAAACTCGTGAATCATGACCAACGAGATGGGGGCTGAGTTGAAACAAACTAGAACATGTTTCCTGCGGTCTGTCCCTTTATTGCAGCTTCATTTTCTCTCTAAACCTGTCTCGAAGCCTCCTGCATGCGCCCTTTTAGGCCTAATCAGTACATAGGCGATTTATGGATGTCTTCCTCCGCATTTGGATTTGTCTCAGTCCGTGGGATTGCGAGGAAACTTGAAGTACGGAAGCCTTACGCTGCTGATCGAAATCTGGTCGGCGCGGAGGGCCGCCGGTGCTTCGAAGCCTTTTGTGCCGGCGCTCGTCACAAAGTCATCCTGATCGACGCCATCACCGCTAACGCCGAGGCCACCGACAAGTACTCCATTGCGGTACAAGCCGGCGCTTCCCGGAAAAAACACGATGCCACTCTTCTTATCGTCTGCTGCGCCACTCTGAAAGCCTTGCGTGCAAGGATTTGCTGTATCGGCCGCATATAAATTGAAAAAGGGGCCGGGACTTGTCCCATCAATTCCCGGAGGAAACAGCGGCATCGCACCAAAGCTGATCGTGCGGTTGGTTACGGCCGTTCCTGCCGGGACCTGATTCAAATCTGCGGCAAGCCGCGTATTACCATTGAAGTACACCATATTCCGCGCCTTCGTTGCCGCCACATCGATGCTGAACACGGTGGAATCCGGCATACGCCGAAGCCCAATGATTCTGCCATCCAGGTCCGCTACAGCGATCACCATCCTCGTCCGCGAGCCCTCGGGCAGCCGAATTGCTGCGCGCGTCAGGTTCGCTTCCGCTTCGGCATTTCCAAGAATCGTGGCCACATCCGCTGCGGACAAGCCACCCGACCCCGCCGCTGGCGTGACCAGGTCGCCTTCCGCCGGCGTTCCGGTTCCGTCGGCGGCCGCGACGAACCATGTCCCGCCTGTCGCTGTGCCGGTGCCGGCACCGGCTGGCGGACTGGTATGATCAATTGCGGGCAGTACCACGCCTCCCAGAAAAACCGCCCCCGGCGGGGGCAGATGGGAGAAAAAATCGCCGAATCCCGTGGACGTTGCACCCCTGAACGCCGCATATTCCGCAAGGTCGATCGGAACTCCTGTCACTCCGATTCCTCCTACCAGCACATTGCCCCGATAAATTGGGATACCTCCCGGATTGACGGTGTTGGGATCTGAATCGTTCGTGTCTTTCTTGCCGGTCATGATTCCAAGAGCTTTCACGCCACTGACCGGCTTTGCGGGTTTGAACCCATTTCCCTCCAGCTCTGCGGAGAGCGTGCAGCCTCGATTGGTGTTCTCGATCCCATAAAGATCGGCGGGTGGTTGGTTCATCACCCCGGGCGGCAGATGAATCCCGCTGATGAAACGCACTGTACGTGATGTCAGCGGTGCCTGGTTGTTGCTAAAATATGCTCCCGTTCGCGCCAGCGCCACGGCCACATCGTTTGCATCTTCCATAAGGGAGAAGTTGCCCCTCGCCAAGCTGGGCGCATTCGGCTTTCGAAAAACGCCCAAAACTTTTCCTTGCCGGTCTACGACCGCGATGACCATCGTATCCGCTGAGGCTGCCGCCGCAGCTGTAGCGATCTGGGTAACTTCCGCCTGCGTGAGCGGCTGAAACGCGGGTGTCGGAGGTGGAGGCAGGATCACGCCGCTGCTGCCGCCTCCGCAACCCACCAGCAACAGCGCCAGCGCTCCGGCCATCCCGAGCATAAGAGCGACGCCCAGGACGAGGATTCTCTTCCGCCGGTCGAGCGCGCGATGCGAAGCCACCGGCTTACGCAGAGTTCGAAGCTTTTGCACGGAATAGGCCACATATGTTCGTAACATAACGGCCGCAGAGCCCTCAATCGTCGCGCAATCGCCTGCCGCGAATGAGTGAACGACTTTTGCCGGCGAGTCAGTCGTTATCGACTGCTCTCACCTCTCTGTGAAAACCATTGCTCACCCTGCGCGCATGTTGTTAGCTTGCTGTTGATTTTCGTTTCCTTACGCCACACGGCGGCACTCATCAGGCATAACGTATGCACATAAACTCTATGTGTCTCAAGGGCCGATATCTCTGCCTTCGCCGCCGTTCGTGCCGGTTCGTGGTCTTGTTCGTAGTGAGCTTTTTGTTCATTCCATCCGTATTTGCACAGGAAGCCCGACAATCGCGCGAAACTGGCGGTGCGATCCGTTTGCCGCGCCAGCAGGCTCAGACGAGTGCTGCTGTCGACGGTATCGTGCGCTCCATTCTCGCGGGTGGCTCGCAAGTTCCCGTGGCCGGCGCAATTCTTTCGTTGCGCAATATCAGCTCAAATCTGACCAGCGAGTCTTCCACAAATGCAGAGGGGGTGTTTCGTATTTTCCCCGTGGTTCCCGGCGATTACTATTTGAGCGTGCAAGCCAACGGCTATGCCGCGTTTGTGCTCGAAAAACTTGCGCTTCACGCAAATGAAGTTGTCACGCTCGAAGTTTCGTTACCGGCGATTGCGTCCAGCGAACTACGATCCCGCCTGCCGCGACTGCCGGAACTGGGCGCGCCGCTTCCTTCTGAAGCCGCTGCATTGTCCGGCAACTATCGCGAATTTCGCCACCGTCTCGATTCCGACCCGAACTACGTTTTGAATCCTGCGGCAGAAAGCTTGCCTCCCGCCGCTGATGTGTTCGCGACAGTTCCTGATCGCTGGGCGCTCGACCAACCCGAATACAAACGCTACAGGTCGCAGGGCGAATACATTTACACGCGGCCTCGCTGGTATGACCCTTTCAATCGCAACAAGTTGAAAGGCGACGAACCGATTTGGCCTTCACGCTTAGGTCAACAGGTTTTCTTTAACCTGACTGCGACCTCTGATACGACTTTCGATGCGCGCCGTGTGCCTTCCCCTAGCAACGTCAGTGCTGCAAATACCGGGAGCTCCACGTTCTTTGGCAGAGGAGAGCAAGAATTCGTCGACCAGACTTTGCGATTCAGTTTCGATCTGTTTCATGGCGACGCGTCGTTCAAGCCGGCGGACTGGCGTATTCGCATCACGCCGGAAATCAGCATCAATGATTTAAATGTTCGCGAACTGGGCATCGTCGGGCCAGACGTGCGAAGCGGCACCAACCGCTTCGACACTCACATCGGGTTGCAGGAAGCGTTCGCCGAAGTGAAGCTCCACGATATCGGCCCGAATTATGATTTCGTGAGCCTCCGTGCCGGCATCCAGCAATTCAACGCCGATTTTCGTGGCTTCCTTTTTGTTGACGAACAGCCCGCCGTTCGGATTTTCGGCGACTTCGACTCTGACAAGATTGAATACAACGCCGCATATTTTCAGTTTCTGGAAAAGAACACGGCAGGCCGTGCTCGGCAACATTTATGTGCAAGATTTTTTCTTCCCAGGCTACACCGCTGAATTTATCGCGGCGTGGAACAAAGACGACGCGACGATTCATTATGACGACAACGGATTTCTTGTCCGGCCGGCACCGATAGGAAACGTCGTCAACCAGAATCCCGGAGCGGGCCCGATCCCGCACGGAATCCGCGTCGGCTACTTTGGCTGGCTTGGCAGTGGACACATCCGCCGCCTCAACGTCACACACGCTTTTTATCAAGCTGTCGGCGAGGACACGTTCAATCCTATCGCTGGACGTCCTGTAACCGTGAACGCGCAACTCGCCGCGGCGGAAGTTTCCTACGATCGCGATTGGGTTCGCTATCGCGTTTCCACTTTCTACACGAGCGGCGATGCAGATCCGCGCGACAGCCGCGCGCGCGGCTTCGACTCCATTCTCGACCTCGATTCGTTCGCAGGCGGACTGTTCAGCTTC
>QHYO01000399.1 GCA_003224135.1 Acidobacteriota bacterium
TGCACCTGTCAACGCCGCAACTTCCGCAACGCTTCCTGTTTCGCCGCGCGCGACGGCATGCATCACACAAGGAATTCGGATAAAGGGTGAAATCACGGGCAAGGAAGATCTGTTTATCGATGGCACGTTGGAAGGCAAGTTGGATTTGGGCAACGCCAGCGTCACCGTCGGGCCAAACGGAAAAGTGAAGGCTGATGTGTCGGCGCGCGAGGTTATCGTTCGCGGGCAGCTGGACGGAAAGATCGACGGTACGGAGCGCGTGCAGTTGTGGAATTCTGGTCGCGTGACCGGCGAAGTTCGAACCGAACGGCTGGCGATCGAAGACGGCGCTTTGCTGCGAGGCAAGGTCGAAGCCGGAAGGGCGCAATCGCGGGGCGCGGAAAACCGCTCAAAGGCCGGGGCGGCGGACGCAAGCGACAGCGGAAAGAGCAGCACTGCAGCCGCGGCTTCCCGGACGGCGGCGATCTAAACCATGGGGCTCTTGAATAAATTGGGAATCGGGACGGGCGCACGCGCCAGTCGCAATGTTTCGCGGCAAACGCCCGCGACCGGTTCGACCGTTCCGCGTGGCGGCGCACCTCCGGTCGCTGCCGGATCGCATCGCTCGCCGGAAGCGCCGGAAACCAATCGTGTTTCGAACGGTTTGAAAGAATTCTTGTGGAACCTCGATGGATTGGGTCGCGGAACCCTTCTCGACCTCGGTCCGGCGTGGCAAACCACGCTGAACTTCTTTATTGAACGCGGTTTTCGCGTCACCTCGGATGACCTGCTTCACTCGTGGAAAGATTTTCTGGCCGAAGAAGAGAAGCGTTTACAGATCGCCGCGACTTCAACGGAAACGATTGATCTGACACCCGCCGGGCGCGCAGCGCGGTTTGTGCAGGCGAATCTTGAATATCCCCCATCCTCCTTCGACGCCGTTTTGTTATGGGATATTCTTGATTATCTGGAGCCTGCCGTCGCCAAGCAAACCGTGGGATGCCTGACTGAAATCTTGCGGCCGGGCGGAATCATATTTGCCATGTTCCATAGCAAAAAGCCGGAAAGTTTTCAGCGGTACCGGGTTGCGGATTCCAGCACCCTGCAGGTGATTGGCGCAAAACCTCTTTGTGCGGCGCAACGGATTTACCAGAATCGCGAGATTCAAGACCTCTTCGGGCGATTTCGGACCGTGAAGTCCTTCGTTGGCCGCGACCAGCTGCGTGAATCGCTGTTTGTGAAATAGTTCTTCTTTTTTTCAACAGCCGGATTTACCGCGAGATTTTTCGCAATCGTTTCGCTTGCATTATCCTTAGCAGCGGCGTACATACAAGCCGTGAGCTCGTCGAGCCACGGAAAGAGGCGTATGACTCCACCGGGCTTAGAGCAAATCACTAGCTAATCACACCGCGCATGCGGTGCGGGTCGTCTGCGAAAGTCGCGTTGAATTACGCCGGCTAGGCAAACGACAGCCAAAAAACAGCAAAACGGGGAGCCGCCAGGTTCCCCGTTTTGCGTTCTTCGAATGTTTTGCAGAATGCCGGTGCGAAAACTGATAACCGAAACCGACAACTCTACTGCGTCTGGCTGTGCTGTTTTGAGGTGCGGTGATGCTGTGCCCGATGATGCGAGTTCTTGCTGCGCTTGTGGTGACGCCGCGCATGATGAGAACTCGACGCACTGGAACCGGTAGCGGGTGCGCTTTGCGGTTCGGCCGTCGTGCCCTGCGGCTCTTGCGAAGCCAAAGTGACGAACGGCGTAGCTGCGAGTAATACGGTAATCAAAATCTTTTTCACTTGCTGTCTCCCCAACGGAAATTCCCCTACGTAGGAGAGCGTACACCATCGCGCGAAAAAGTCTAGGATCATTGCGGATCGCGGGCGCGGAAACGTTCACAAGCAGGAACGAGATTCGTGCCGAAGAGTTTGTGCGAGCAAGGGTCGAGCAGGCAAAAGCTCTGTCCGGGACCAGCGCTACGTGTTACCCGCCGAACTTTAGAGTTTCCAGAAAACGGATCGCGTCGCGCTGATTGGCGATCACTTGCGCTTGCCAGATAATTGCAACAGATAGCAGGCCCATCAGAAATACGCAGATCGCAAGAGCCACACTTGTGTGCGTTTCGGCTGCTGGGAGACGAAGGGTGCGAACCAACCAAGCCATGAAGGATCTCCTAGTACCTATAGTGCTGCGGCGTCTGCCGAACGCTGCAAAACGCCGGAGAGGACGCAAAGAATGGAGCAATCTAAGTTCCATAGCGCAACGCGATCGAAACTGCGGATTTGCTTTGCATTAAGAAGATTCTGCCTCGATCTGGAGAGAAATGCGAGTCCACTCGTGTGAACACCAGCGCTTAAAATAACAGAGCTCTGTCTGACAATATTCCTTTTGTTGACGGCACGTGGCAATTCTTACTGCGTGGCGCCACTGAGTGTAGTCCTACAGGTACTACCAAAAAAGTTCCGTGGGACGCTATTTTCGGGAGAGAATCACCGCCAATACGTCGTCCCAAACGCCAGGCGAATGGAGAGAAAAGGAATTTTGTCCGTTGTGTGCTCGCCGAGAGGGTGGGCCTACACCTGCCATCGCTACGTCAGACTGATCATCATCAACCTCGAAAGGCAACTCGCTTTCCGAAGTGCGTTGCCGCTCAGTCAGAAGTAAGGTTCGATCACAAGATGCCGCGACTGATTTGAGTCGCGGGTCCGACCGGATTGCCAGCGCAGAATCAGCCGGTGGGCTAATCGCGACGCCCACTCGAAAAGCGTGAGCACGCAGAGCCCGGTCGTAAAGACCGCCAAGTTCACGAATACATTTGCCAAAATCGGCGCCGCATGAGAGCGACCAGAAAGCCCCGAGGTTTTGCAGAGTCAGGCCGCGAAGAGCTGTTTCGTCTGCAAATTTAGCGATGTGCGATTCCGACGCTCCCGCAAAAAAGAATAGCTCGTCGAAATCGCGCATTCGGATCTGTTCAGCCTCACTCGCCGGCAACCCTGTGTTCTGGCTGAGTTCTCTCGGCGAAAGGCTGCGCAGCGAAACCGCCGAAATGCCGAGGTCGCTCGAAAGCTCTTCGAGGGCTTCCGCTGCGGCAGGCTGAGGCCTTGCGATGGGGATGCACGTGAAACGTCCGAGTCGGATCGTATTGCCGGACTTCAGGTGGAAGTAATCTTCAGGAAGATAGACGCCGCAACCACTTTCTCCAATGAAAGGATGGTTATGACCGAGCCGGCGCCGCGGTTCATCGAGCTGCGCGCGGGTCAGGCTGGTCATCCAAATACAGGGAAACTCCGCCTCGTCGAGCCCGGCAAGAAATTGATCGAAATGGTGGAGCACCGTGCCGCGCAAGGAGAGAAACGGATCGAGCGTAACGTAAATCGTTTGTGTGCGGCGGATCATCAGCGATTGTAGTCGAACTCCATTGTACGGGAAAGTTTCGGTTCGACACTCGTTGCTTTCAGAAAGCCGAGGATTGGGTTTAGAGTGTTGCAGAACGATTTCTCAATTCCGTCAGCGGTTCCAGACATGAGCGAACCGCAATGGCCAGACATGAGCGCTCTTTCGAAAAGGCAGATGATGCAGCGCGGCACCGCGCCCAGAAGTTCAAAGTGGCAGTGCGCAGCGGCTCTATGGCGCTTTCTGTTTATGAGCTCCGCGCTGTGGTTTGCCCCAGATCTTCGAACGGAATCCAACTTCCAGGAGAAACAATCACGTTATCTGACTTACGAAGAAGTGCGAGAGACGGTTGCCAAATATGCGGACTCTGG
>QHYO01000402.1 GCA_003224135.1 Acidobacteriota bacterium
CGCAGTAGCTGTTCACTCGCACGTTGTATCCCACCACGCATTTCGAAGCGCGCCCACCGGAGATGACCGAGCCTCCCGCAACAATCGAATCCACCGCGACTCCCATGCGGTCTGGATCCCCGAAAACGAATTTCGCCGGCGGATATTGATGCTGCCAGGTGCGCAGCGGCCACGCCTCGTCATACAAGTTAAACACCGGCGACACACTCACCAGGTCCATGTTCGCTTCGTAATACGCGTCAATTGTTCCGACATCGCGCCAGTACAACGAAGTTTTGCTGTTTTCGTCCACGAAGTTGTACGCAAACACGCGATGTCTGCTGATAATTCGCGGCAGAATATCTTTTCCAAAATCGTGGTGCGATTTCGGATCCTCCGCATCGGCAAGCAAAATCGGAATCAGCAATTGAGTATTGAAAATGTAAATGCCCATCGAAGCGTTGCATTGGCCGGGGCTATGGGGTGATTCCTTCGGGTGCACCGGCTTCTCTTCAAATCCAACAATGCGCCAGTCCTGATCGACTTCAATCACGCCAAATTGCCGCGAGGCCTCCTTCGTGGGGATCTGGATCGTTCCAACGGTAACGTCCGCGCCTGAATCGATATGTTGCTGCAGCATCTTCGCGTAGTTCATCTTGTAAATGTGGTCGCCTGAAAGAATAAAGACGAACTTCGAGCGCTCGCTGCCAATCGAATAAATATTCTGGTACACCGCGTCCGCGGTCCCCTGATACCACTCTTTCGAAACGCGCATTTGCGGCGGCAGAATTTCGATATATTCGCCGAGACCGGCCAGTCCGGACCAACCGGCGCGGACGTGCCGGCTCAAACTGAGTGCTTTGTATTGTGTAAGAACGAAAACGCGGCGCAGCCCGGAGTTGACGCAGTTGGACAGGGTAATGTCGATGATTCGGTAGAGCGCGCCAAACGGAACTGCGGGTTTTGCGCGATCGCGCGTCAAAGGCCACAGTCGCTCACCCTGGCCTCCTGCCAACAGCACCACAATGGCATCACGCATGTCTTGCATGGTTGGCTCTCCTGCGGCGGCGCATCTTCCTATGGCCGCGCCATTCTAGCAGCACTTGGCCCCAATTCAAGACGGCCTGGAATGTACGCTAGGAAGGCAAACGTTCGCCCGCGATACTGGGAAGGCACGTAGTTATTATTTAGTTAGCACTGGGAGTCCTGGAAACCGCTCTTCTCGTGCCTCCGTAAAGATTGCTTGACACACCAACCTGAATTGATTAGAAGAATGCCAGAGATTACCCCTCGTCAAAGGTGTATTCGTCTAAAAACTTGGCAGCAGCACCGAACCCGGCATTAGGCCCGGGCTATTCGGCGTGCGATAATGAAAAAGGTGGAAACCGGCACGTGCCCAGGTTTCCGTACAATACCAATCCGAACCGGATTGGGGGTGAAGAACTAAGTGGCTGAAGTCATTATTCAAGAGAGTGAGTCACTGGAAAATGCCCTGCGTCGTTTCAAGCGCAAGGTGCAACAGGAAGACATCATCAAGGAAATCAAGAAGCATAGCTTCTACATGAAACCCGGCGAAAAGCGCCGGGCGAAGGAAGCGCTTTCGCGGAAGCGTCTGCGCAAGAAGCAGCGGCGCGAACTGGATTAATTTCCTGTTCGCCCAAAGCTCGGCGCCCCGCTCCGTGATTCAGGCCCCGGTCAGGTAGTGAACGGCAGTTAGGAAGTTGCAGATTCGCTCGCAGGCCCCAGGAGCCCCAGCTCGGTTCCCAGGTCCACAGGATTTTCTGTGCGTCCAGTCCTTCGTGCAAAGTTCTGCGCGTTCCCTTTCCTATTGGGGTTTCAGGGGGGAACCCTTCCATGGAATACCATGACAAGGTTCTGAAGTGCTCGGAGTGTGGCGCCGAGTTTGTATTTACCGCCGGCGAACAGATGTTTTTCGCCGACAAAGGCTTCAAGAACGAGCCGAAACGTTGCAAGGCCTGCAAGGCCAAGCGCGCGGAGGCCTCGGGCGGCAATGGAAGCCCGATGCGTTCTGAAACCAAGACCAGCTGCTCGCAGTGCGGAAAGGAAACCACCGTTCCCTTTCGGCCAACGCAGGGACGTCCGGTGTTCTGCCGCGAATGCTTCCAACAGCGGCGGGCCATGGGCGCGGCGTAACGCAAGCGCTTCGATCAGAGTGTTATTCTAATCTTCATCTGGCAATCGCTCGCAGACGAACGTGTTGCAATTTTTCTTAACGCCATTCTATCCTGCTTCGGAACGACAAAGAGCGCCTCAGATCGAGGCGCTCTTTCTTTTTAGTCCGTTCAGGTCGATGCGCATAGGGCGAAACTGTACTTGCGTTCGGCTCGCGAAGTTGTCCGGCGCGTACCGTAGTTTTCCGCTGCGAGATCTTCATCGTTTGGAAGCCGCTCCGACGACCTTTGGAATGAAGAGTTAGAGTCAAAAATCTCCCGCGTCACCGGTACGCACCAAAAAATGCCGGCGCATCCTTCGCGACAAAAAGGAACTATAGTTCCTCTTTGTTGAGCCCAAACGACTTACCTCTCACGACTTAGGGCTGCGCGTGGTCGCGAGATCGCCTGCGCGACAATCGCGCGGGTTGGGGTATGATACGGGCGAAGTCCTCTTTTTAGCGCCCGCAAAAACGGGCGAACAGTTAAGCCACGCCAACGGGAGGGCCAGTCATGGCTCACCGCTTCACCATCGGTGTCGAAGAAGAATTCCAAATCATAGATCCCATGACATGCGAACTGCGTTCGCATGTCATGCAGCTGGTTAACGAGGTTTCACCTTCGATTCAGGACCAGGTGAAACATGAAATGCATCAATCGATCGTGGAGACGGGAACGAAGATCTGCGAGAACGTAGGCGAGCTGCGGATCGAGATGCACCGGACGCGCGGCGAGCTGATTGCCGCGGCGGAACGAGCGGGGCTGCAGGTGGCGGCGGCGGGGACGCATCCTTTTTCAAGCTGGATTGACCAGGTAATTTCTCCGGGCGAGCGCTACGAAAATATCGTGGAAGAGCTGCAGCAACTGGCGAGATCGCTGCTGATTTTCGGGATGCACATCCACGTGGCGATGCCGGACAAGCAGACAACCATCGACATGATGAACATGGTGCGCTACTTTTTGCCGCACCTGCTTTCGCTTTCGACGAGTTCGCCCTTCTGGATGGGGCGGAACACCGGGCTGAAATCTTTTCGGACCACAGTGTTCCGGAGATTTCCGCGGACCGGTGTGCCGGAATTGTTCCAATCGTGGAGCGAGTACGAAAATTTCGTGAACCTATTGGTGCAGCTGAACTGCATCGACAATCCAAAAAAAATCTGGTGGGATGTGCGGCCGCATCCGGTGTTTGGGACGCTGGAATTCCGGATGTGCGACGTGACGACGAAAGTGGAAGAAGCGTGCGCCATCGCCGCTCTGACGCAGGCCATCGTGGTGAAGCTGCACAGACTGTACACGAGGAACCAGAGCTGGCGAATTTACCGGCGGGCGCTGATTGAAGAAAACAAGTGGCGTGCGGCGAGATATGGGATTGAAGGAAAGCTGGTCGATTTTGGCAAGGAATTGGAAGTGCCGACCAAGATATTGATTCCGGAGCTGCTGGAGCTCGTGGACGACGTGGTGGACGATTTGGGCAGCCGGAGCGCGGTCAACTACGTGCATACGATTTTGAATGAAGGAACGAGCGCGGAGCGGCAACTGCGGGTGTTTGAGCAAACGGGCGACCTGCGCGCGGTGGTGCAGCACGTGGTGGCGGAAACGCGAGCGGGAACGATTGAGCCGAGATCGACTTCGGTGCACGCGGTGAATTGAAGTTGCGGATGTTCGCGCACCCATTCCACGCGCAAATTCCATAGGAGCACGGACATGAAGATTGTTGGATTGCTTTGCGGACGGGAATATTCGTTTCCTCCGGCGTTTATCGCGCGCGTGAATCAACTGGGCGCGAAAGACGGGGTGGCGGCGGAGTTCGTCAAGCTGGCGGGCACGAAGATGGGCGAGGTGGCGCGATACAAAGTGATCGTGGACCGGATTTCGCACGAAGTGGAATATTACCGCGGGTACCTGAAGCATGCGGCGCTCGAGGGAACGTACGTCATCAACAATCCGTTCTGGTGGACCGCAGACGATAAATTTTTCAATTATGCGATGGCGGCGAAATTGGGAATCGCGATTCCGAAGACGGTGCTGCTGCCGCAAAAGGGTTATCCGGAAAGTGTGGACATCACGGCAGAGTCACTGCACAACCTGGAATATCCGATCGATTGGGATGGATTGCTGGATTTCGTCGGGCGACCCGCGATTTTGAAACCGTTTTCGGGCGGCGGCTGGAAACACGTTTACAAGGTACATAACAAAAAAGATCTGATCGAGGCGTTTGATACGACCTCGCCTTATTGCATGACGCTGCAGGAATTTATCGATTTCGACAGATATGTGCGGTGCTTCACCTTTGGAAAGTCGGACATTGTGCCGGTGCATTACGACCCGAAAGAGCGGCGGTACCTGGTGGACCATCAATACTTGTCGCCGGAGCTGGGCGCGCGGGTGGTGAAAGACGCGCAGACCATCAATCAGGCGCTCGGTTACGAGATGAATACGATTGAATTTGCGGTGAAGGGCGACGTGCCATACGCCATTGACTTTCTGAATCCGGCGCCGGATTTTGAGCGCGACCGAATTACGGAATTTTATTTCGACATGGTGGTAGAAAAAATGGCGCGCCTGGTGATTGATCGCGCGCTGAATGCAGCGCCGTCGAATCCTTGGCCGAAGTGGGAAGAGATGCTGGGCGTGGGAGCGGCGGCGGGATTTACGGGCGCGCCGAAATCGGCGCAGACGGCGGCGGCGAACGTGACGGCGACGATTTCTGCGAGCGGGTCCGCGAGCAGCTCTGTGGCCGGCTCTGGGAGCGGCGGAGCAAAAACGAAATGAGTATGGGAGCGGCGCCGACTTCGCCGGGGGGTACGACTTGCAGCGCGGCAGCCGAACAGTGGCACAAGCTGCTCGAGGCGGAGCTGCGTAGCTCGGCGAAATTCACGGAAAATTTCTACGAGCGGCTGCGTAAGGCAAAACTGACTTTTGGCGACCGCGTACACTGCCCTTTTCTGCGGCCGTTT
>QHYO01000403.1:0-412 GCA_003224135.1 Acidobacteriota bacterium
CGGGTGGGGTCCGTTCCTCGTTGCTCCAGATCCTGATCTTGAATCGCTCTCGGAAACGATCTCCCCATCCACACGCATCGGACCGGATCCTCGCTGGCTTGCTGGCGCTCTTGGTGCGCCCCACTAGGCTGCTCCGTTCCGCAATCGTTCTGAAGCCTTCGACACTCGACACTGCTAGGCCTTCCGGGTCCGATGGCAACGCGCCATTCAGCGCGCTTCCCAGTTAAGGCGATTGAGTCGCCAGCCACACATGCATTCGTCGCCAGTGTTTGCGTCAAGCGTTTGATTCCTTCAGTCTGGTAGGATGCCTGTTGAGCTCGATCAAAATCCGCGCATTCGTTGCCGGTTGAGGTTTCATTGAGCCAACGGAGAAAGCACTTGGTTGGGCACTTAAGGTAGGCTTCGAAGAGAG
>QHYO01000403.1:544-5156 GCA_003224135.1 Acidobacteriota bacterium
AGCAGGTTGTCACTCTGAAGAAAATCTATTAGAATCATAGAGTTGAAGGGGCGTGTAGCTCAGCTGGGAGAGCACCTGCTTTGCAAGCATGCCTTCATCTCACCGAAGTCGTTGTATCGGCGTCTCTTCACAGTGCAAACCCCTCTGCAAATTGGGCTACCAATTGGGCTACAAACAATACGGGTATTTTGTCCGAGTTTGGGACAAACACTCCGAAAAATAACTCGATTCGACCGAGCATCTACAGGAAGCAACCAGCGAGGCGTCTCCTAGCCTAATTCACCTGAAAACATGGCGGCCCGGACGCTCGAAAGAGTATTCGGGCCGTTTCACTTCGTGCCGGGTTGGCGTTGATGGTCGCGGACTAGTTTGACTTGTATGGCCTGAGCCAGCGGAGTAGAGCGAATCAGATCCGCATCTCGCCGATCGTGTTTCTGCTTGCGAGGCTCTGCGGCGCGAATCTGTGCTGGATGGCCGACCTGGCATTCGATTCCCAGCTCTTCCATCAAGTTCAGAAACCAGTGCATCGATCCGGTGGCTTCAACCCCCACGCGCACCGGGGCGTGGAAGTGTGGAATAAAACTCCCGCACGTGGTTTTCCTCGTGCAGCAGAGCGATACTCACTACCTCTCCGGTTGTGGTATTCAGCATCGCCAGTGTTTGTTGGCGAGCGTGCAAATCGCATCCTATAATTCGCATTCGGCCTCCTTCGGTCCGAGCACTGTTAGGGTGAACACCGAAACAGTCTACTCGGGCCGTCGCGACGCCGGCCTCGTTATGGCATCAATCGGAAAAGTGAATCCTAGTTTCCGGTAACCCGACGCACTTTCCACGGACACATCTCAACACGATTCTTGGCCATGCGCAGGATTTGGTTCTTGGCAGGATTGGTGCGGTGTCTGGATTTCTCTTTGGTTTTGCGTTTGGACTAGGCGGCATAGGCTCGACGCTGCTCGGCAAACTAGCCGACATCACGAGCATCAACTTTGTTTACCAGCCTTCCTGGTTCCTCTCGGTGGTGGGCATCCCGAGCGCCTTTTTGCCAAATCTGAGCCCTCCCAAAATCGCTGGGACGCCCCAATCGCACGAAACCTAAGCAGTGAATTGGATTGCGCTGGCAGGTCGTCGTTGACCGCCAAAATCCATTTCTTCAGCACCGACGTTACCCGCTGCTTGGCGTTGTGCAAAGTCAGGCTGCTGCCGCGGGATTTTCCCTCAATAACCGTCAGGTGGGCCTGCAAGTAATCCGCTTCGCTGCATATTATTAATTTCGTTCTCAGGGGATGCTCCTCAAGCGCAAAACTTGCCGTGGGCTTAAAATAGCTTTTCGAGAATAGCAATCTCTTTGCTGAAAAAACGCTTTCTTCAGTGCCGCTGCTCCGCGACTGGCTCGGTCGTGACTAACGGCACGGCGGCGTGCAGCCCTCCCGCAAACCCTTGCCTTATGAGTTTGAAAATTGTGCGTCGATTTTCGAGGATTGATTTCAGCCAGGCAAGGCGGCCCATCTGCGGAAAATAAATTCCGCGGAAGCAGAGCCTTGCGATAAAAATGTTGATGCGATAACCCAGCGGCTTGTGGTTCAGCGAATCCACCGCTTTTTCGATTGCCTCCGGACTGTAAGAGCTGGCCCACCCAATGCGCACCTCGTTATGAGCTTCGTCGATGCTCATCTTCAGCGGCGTGTGGGCCATCGCAAAGGGAATAAACTCTTGCCAATGCTTCGGACGGGTCAGCCGCCCGGCGGCTTCCAGTCTTTTGTACAGGGGCGTCGCAGGCAGTGGGGTCATCAAGCCAAAGATCGGCAGCCCCGGAGGCCAAGTGCGAATTTCCTTCAGAGTTCGCTCCGCCACGCCGGGCGTGTCATTGTCCATGCCAAAGATAAATGAGGTGATGGCAAAAACGTTGCGCCGGGCGAGCCGGTCAAGCACCACGGCGTATTCACCAGGCTTGTTGAAGCCTTTCTTTACGTCAGCAAGATTGGCTGGATCGATGGATTCCATCCCGATGAAAATCCACTTGCCTCCCGCGGCCGCAATCAAATCAACCAGCTCTTCATCGCGCAGCAGATTGGCGCTGATCTGCGCCACCCAATGCACTTGTGCATTGGCGGCGATGATGTCTCGCAGCAGTGATTTTGTGCGCTTTACGTTGATGGCAAAGTTGTCGTCAATGAAAAATACGGCAATCTGGCCGCCCTCCGCGCGCGCGCGCTTTCAGCAGCAAGAGCGTTCACTACGCTTTCATTAGTACCAAAGCGGATTGAGTCGCCAAAAAATCCCGTCACCGTGCAAAACTCGCAGCCATACGGGCGACCGCGCCCGGACTCCAGTGGAATAATCCTGAACGTTCCCCAACCACCGCCCAAGCGCTTGCACCGCCCAAGCGCTTGAGCAACGGATGCAATATGCCAGGGAGCAAATTGAATTGCTCCAGCTTGATTTTGTCCCACGGAATCTCTGGATACGGCTGAAGCGATGGTTTGCGCTCTTGGCCAAAGTCGTCCACCGGCGCGTAGACTTCCTTGAGCGTGCCGCGCACGGCATCTTCCACGATTCTGGGCCATGTTTCGTCAGCTTCGCCAAGAGCAACCGCGTCGGCATGGCGCGGGCCGCCGTCACGCCCGAGCGCCTCATCGGCCAATTCAGTAACGTGAGGGCCGCCCATTACGACCTTTACTCCCGCGGCGCGCACTGCATCCGCCATGCGATAAGCCTTGGCGACCATCCTAGTCATCGCACCGATGCCGACCAGTCCAATATTTTGTTCGCGCACGTACCGCGCGATACCTTCTTCATCCATCGGTTGCGCGTTGCCGTCAATCAGCACCACTTCGTGACCAGACGGAGTCAGTGCCTGGAGGAGAAACATCCAAAGATGCGGCATGAAATTGCGTGTGACCCCATTATCGGGGTTGTAAAGCAAAATCCGCATTTGTTCTTCTCCATTTACAAGCCGATTCTTCGTTGCTAAACAGGGCGAGTGACGATCTCAAGGTTCGTTGTCTAGGGGCCGCAGGGAAAACCAACAAACCGGGCTCCGAACATACCACGTTCTTCACTCTTCATTCAGTGAATCAGGCAATTCAAGCAACAGCCATTGGCACCAGCAATCAGGATCGTGTCCCGTAGCCAATTGTCGTTGGACAGCAGCGCAGAGAACCGGCAACCGTAAACTGAAATCTGCACTACGCCAAGCGAACGCCCTGCTCGGTGGCGGCAGTCGGGTGATGTTCGCCGTGGGCAAGCCGCGAATCACGGCCCGGCAGTAGCAGTGCGGGCAATTATGGGTGTGTCGGTGGTAGACTGCGGTGATGAGCATGAAGAAAACGAATCGGAAAAAGAACCAAAAGAAGCAAAGGCCGAGAGCTTCCAAGAAGTTCACGCGGAAAGCGAGGCTCGCTGCCGGAAAAAAAACAACGGCAAAAAGTAAAGTCGTGAAAAGCAAGCCTGCGAAAAACAAGGTTTCGCGCAAAAAGAAGATAGTCCGTGCAACAGCGGCTGTGCCAAGAAAGAGCCAAAGCGTCCAGACCGTTTCACTGGAACCGAAGGGTCTGGGAACGCGCGCCGGTGTGGGAGCTGGAGACCTTCAGGGCATTTCCATTCTTGAGAACGTGGATTCGGAGAGCGCAGAGGAGCTGCTCGAAGAAGGGCAGGCGTTCGAGGCTGGGATCATCAGCGGTGTGGAAGATGCTCCGGATGCGGACAAGTCTGAAGTGACCACGCACGAGGTTCCGCAAGACGATGTTCCCGGCGAGTATGACGATAAGGACCGGCCGTAGATCTTTCGCCCTCAGTCTTAATTCACCAATAGCGAGCTCCGCCGGAAGGGGCTGCAGGGACAAGCACCCACATCGCCCTTGATTAGGTCGTTTTCGGGAGCATCCCCGCACACCGAACTTGTTCGACAAGTCCCTCTAGGATGAGCCGTGAATGATTTCTGCCACCAAGTATTGCGAACGGTGTAACCGCTGGTTCTGCCAAGCACACTTCGGGGATCCGGCCTGGCATTCCCGCGCAGAGGAAAGGAAATCCCGAATAAGAACGGTTACAACATGAGGTCAGTGTTCAGTTTGTTTTCGTCCGACCTGGCCATCGATCTGGGCACCTCAAACACGCTGCTGTTCTTACATGGCAAAGGCATCGTGGTGAACGAGCCGTCGATCGTGGCGATCAACAAGGTGAGTGGCGAAGTGGTCGCCGTGGGCCGGAAAGCAAAAGAGATGCTGGGGCGGACGCCGGGGAACGTGGTGGCCATCAAGCCGATGAAAGATGGCGTGATAGCGGATTTCAAACTCACGGAAAAGATGCTGACGTACTTCATCCAAAAGGCGCACAGCCGGCACGTGCTGGTGCGTCCGCGCATCGTCATCGGGGTGCCGAGCGAAATCACGCCGGTGGAAAAGCGGGCGGTGCAGGACACCGCGTACCGCGCGCGGGCCAGCGAAGTGTATCTCGTGGAGCAGGCCATGGCGGCGGCAATCGGCGCGGGCCTGCTAATCGAAAAGCCTTTAGGAAACATGGTGGTCGATATCGGCGGCGGCACCACGGACGTTGCGGTGATTTCCATGAGCGGCATCGTTTACTCGCGCTCCGCGCGCGTAGCCGGAAACGA
>QHYO01000404.1 GCA_003224135.1 Acidobacteriota bacterium
TCAATCAGCAGCGGCCATCGTCACGGTGCACGCTCATCCTGAGTTTGCTTATGCCGTCGTGAATTTGATGGGAGTTCGCGCCGCCGTAGCCAAGAATCAGGCCACCCCTTGACGGTGGTATCAGATAACACGTGGACAAGGGTATTGCGGAAATGCCCCTCTGGGCAGCCCTCCTCGAAACCCCCACATCGTTCGCGCCACGCGGCAGCAGTCCCACCAGATGCATTCCTGCTTCAGCACCAATTACCTCGAGCATACCTTTCATTTGGCTGTGGATCGCTTTTATCAGCGTCTTACGCCGATCCATATAGAGCATTCGCATCCGACGTATGTGGCGGGCAAAGTGTCCCTCTTCGATGAAATCGGTCAAGACAGCCTGATAGAGAGTTGACGAAAAGATGTCGGTAGCATCCCGAGCGGCAGAGAAGGGGCGAATCAAATCCGTGGGAACGACCACGTAGCCGAGGCGCAAAGCTGGAAACATGACCTTGCTGAACGTTCCTATATAAATGACCCTCCCATCCGTGTCCAATCCCTGCAAGGACGCGATCGGGCGGCTTGCAAACCTATACTCGCTGTCGTAGTCGTCTTCAATGATCCAGGCACCGGAACGGGCTGCCCAATTGAGAAGCAGCATGCGCCGTGCGGCACTCATCGTCATGCCCATGGGATATTGGTGCGATGGCGTGACATAGACGGCGCGCGCATCGCGACCTCGACGGGTGATCTCTGTTACGTTAAAGCCGTCGCGATCCACGCGAATGGGAATCAATTGGGCTCCGAGGCTCATGAAGGCCTGTCGCGCGCCGGGATAGCCAGGCTCTTCGACCCAACAAAACCTGTGCGGAAATCTGTAAGGCTTGCTGCGACCCCGCTGTGACCAGGATCTGCGATGCCTCGCATCGTACCCCGCGGACTGCGCCCAGATACTCCGCGATGGCTTCGCGAAATGGCAGATATCCCATGGCATCGCCATAGGCCATGATGCCCTTTGGCGGCTTTCGAGAATTCCGAGCCACCAGCTTCGACCAGACGCCGATTGGAAAATGGTCGAGCGCGGGCAGGCTGACTCGAAATGCACCCAAGTTGTCTAACCACGATTGCGGTTGCAGGTTCGTCAATGCGACCCCACGACGCGACAATCGGCGCGGACCTCGCTTCTCCACTGTTTCTTGAAGCCCATTCCGAGCTTTCTCGGCCGGGCGACTCAACGTGTCGTCCGGGATGGACCTAGCCACATACGTGCCAGCTCCAACAAAGGCCTCCAGGTAACCTTCGGCAAGCAATTGTTCGAAAGCACCCAGCACGGGCATGCGGGAAGTCTTCAGCTCGGCGGCGAGGTTTCTCGTTGACGGAACTCGTTGTCCCGGCCGCAATTGGCCGCCGGTGATCGCTCGCCGGAACCAGTCATACAACTGATGGTATATCGGAATTTCCTCACGATCTTGGAGCGTAATCGGTGGAAGGTAGCTGGCCGGAGTCCGTTTCATGTGAGATGAATTCAGAGTGGCATATCGTATCACATCAAAGTGGCTATTGTGACAGACCACTCGCCGGGTTAGTTTTCCGGCGTGACGATGAATCGCTTACCGTTCGGCGTAGTTCAAGCGGATGCTCGAAACAAAGCGATCGGCGTTCTGACGAAGGAGGCAGTGACAAACGTGCTCAAACATTTCCGGGCATATCTTTTGGTGTGCAGCTTGGTTGTCGTCTGGCATCCGTTTCAAGGACTTGCACGGCAAAATTCAGACGCAGCGAAAGATAGCGTGCAGCACACTGCCGCGGAACGCGATGGGCAACACGATTTTGATTTCGAGCTCGGTACTTGGAAGATTCACTTGAAGCGGCTCGTTCATCCCTTGACCGGCTCCACAACCTGGGTCGAATTTGACGGTACTTCCGTAACCCGAAAGGTTTGGGATGGTCGCGCTCAACTGGAGGAGTTCGAAACCGACAGCCCGTCTGGCGGTCACATCGAAGGTATGACGCTGCGTCTGTACGATCCCCAAACCCGCCAGTGGAGCCTCTATTGGGCGACCAGCAAGAGCGGAACCGTGGGTACGCCCACGATCGGCGAATTCAAAGATGGACGCGGTGAGTTCTACGACACGGAACCATCCGGCCCTCATGGCAAATCCATCCTGGTTCGATTTATCTGGTCCAAGACCGACACGAATTCGCCTCACTTCGAACAGTCGTTCTCGGAGGATGGCGGCAAAACCTGGGAAGTAAACTGGATCACGGACCAGACACGGGTAAGCGACGAACCTGGCAAAGCACACTGAACTCCGTCATTCGCGATGGAGGATCCACTACGACCCCCGGCTCGCTCAATGGCGGAATTGGCCATTCGTCCGATGGCTAGCTATAGCTAGGGCTGTCAAACAAAAGCACAGAGGGAACGTCATGCGATTCTTAACCGGACTTCTAACGGTCAGTGCACTTTGCAATCTCATATTGGCTCAGACCAGCCTGACAACTCTGAAGGCACGCCTAGAACACAACCACCCTATGAGCGATTTTCAGGTTTTTGAATTCCGCCGATACACCATCAAAGCCGGAGAGCGCGAACATTTCGCTCAATACTTTGAAAGCTACTTTCCCGAGGCCTTTCAGCAGCTCGGGGCAATCGCAGCCGGTTCCTTCTTCGAGCGTAGGAATCATTCGGATTCACGTGGATTAGAGGTTTCCACACGATGGAAGATCGTGGCGTGGCGAACGCAGCGTTCTATTACGGGCCCGTTTGGAAGGAGCATAAGAAAACGCTGAACGATCTCATGACTGACTCCGACAATGTGCTGCTGCTTCGTCCGTTGAGCCCTGCGCGAGGTATCGATATTCTGCCCGCTGTCGATCCAGTTACGGAAGCGAATGGCGCAGAAGGTATCGTGGTTGCTCAAGTATTTGCGGTAAAAGCGAACAGCGTTGAAGCGTTTGCCAAAGAAGCGGAAGCGACGTTTGCCAGCTATCGAGCCGTAGGCGCGCGAGAAGCCGGTGTCCTGGTTACGTTGGATGTGAGCAATAACTTTCCACAACTTCCGATCCGAACCGACGGTCCTTACCTCGTATGGCTGGGAATCCTCAGGGACAACAAGATGTTAGAACAGGAATTCGCTCCGGTCGCCGAGCGTTCCCTATCATCCCTTTCTGCGACAGGCTTGCTCAGAGCCGCGCCAGAGTTAGTTATTCTCGATCCCACTCACCGTTCGCGTTTACGCTGGCTGCATTGACGACGGAAATGAACAAATCCTGGATGGGGGCGGCATTTTGCGCCGCCGAATGCGACCACACGGCGACGTAATTAAAAGAGACAGTCATGAACCCGCTTAAATTCATTCGTACTTTCCTCACGTTGTCCGCCTTGATGGTCGTCTCTCAGCCTCTTCAAGCGCAGAACCCGGACCAACCGAGCACAAGCATTCAACCCACTCCCGCGGAACGCGATGGGCAACACGATTTTGATTTCGAGATTGGGACTTGGAAAACTCACCTAAGGCGCCTGCTGCATCCGTTAACCGGCTCCACTACCTGGGCCGAATATGAAGGTACTACCTTCGTCCGAAAGGTCTGGAATGGCCGAGCCAATCTGCTGGTGCTCGAGGTCGATGGCCCTAAAGGTCACATAGAAGCGCTATCCCTGCGGCTGTACAATCCTCAATCCCACCAGTGGAGTCTCAATTTTGCCAACAGCAAGGGCGGCACCCTGAGCCAACCCACGATTGGCGGATTCAAAGACGGCCGCGGCGAGTTTTTCGACCAGGAAATGCTGCATGGTCGCGCCATTCTTGTTCGATTTGTCATCTCCGACATCACTGCAAATTCGGCCCACTTTGAGCAGTCATTCTCCGACGATGGAGGCAAGACTTGGGAAGTGAATTGGATCGCGAGCGATACCCGGGTGAAAGACGAGCCTGACCAAGCGCACGAAACTCTACTGCATTTCCGACCGAGGATTGCGCGACTTCGAAACGATTAACCAATTTGGGACGCGGGCTTCTCGCTCGCCTAGGATTTTGCGTGGACGGCCAGTTTGTTATTCCGACGCTGTACGGCCGGGATGGACAAAGACTCTCTTTTTGCACGGTTCAGCCGCCAGTCGCATGCTTCGGGAGCTGGACGCCGGCATCCCGACCTCTGTAACGGTGACTCTCGTGGATCGATTCGTCTATCGCGCTCTGCCTTCGATCATTCCATGAACTACCGCTCGCTCGTTGCATTTAGAAGGGCGCGGAAGATCGTGGATCCAGAGCAGAAAATCAATTCTTTGCGCGTCATCTCCGAACATCTCATCGCCGGCCGATGGCAGGATGTCCGTGGGCCCAGCGAGAAGGAATCGAAGGCTACAACGGTGCTCGAGTTCTCGATCGAAGAGGCTTCATTTAAAGATACGAGGTGGACCGCCGCTGGACGACGAGAGGGACTACGGGTTGCCGGTATGGGCTGGAATTTTACCGCTAGAGACTAAATCTCGGCCGCCTGTACCAGGCGACAAATTAATCGAGAGTGCCACTCTTCCGGATTATGTCTGGCGCTACGATCGGATCAATGGCCGCAAGGATGGCTG
>QHYO01000400.1 GCA_003224135.1 Acidobacteriota bacterium
TCGGAGTGCTACTGGCGAAGGGAAGACATTCTTCGCTCCGCAGGTAGCGGCGCCCCAAGCCTGACCGGCCGCGTCAAGAACGCTGCAAGAAAGAACGAAACCGTTTCTGAATGGATCAATCGGCAAAAATGGGCGGGGCTTGCGGAGACCGCGGAGAACGCAACCGGCATGCGCCCGGTTTCGACAGAGGGCATCGATCATCACGAGTGTCACGCCGCGTCAGCCTATTTTGGCTGGGGAAGAATGGAAGAAAAAGTTCTTGTGTTGACCTGCGACGGCGCGGGCGATCGAGTGTGCGCGACGGTCAATATCGGTCATAACGGGAATCTGACGCGGATAGCCGCGGTCGACGAAAGCCACTCCGTCGGCGCGCTGTACGGAAAAATAACTTTTCTGTCCGGCATGGTTCCCATGGAACACGAATACAAGCTTATGGGCCTCGCGCCGTATGCTGAACGCGCCAAAGAAGCGCACGCGATCAGCAACCAGATTGAAAAACTGTTCGCGTTCGACGAAAGGGCGCCCCTGACCTGGACACGAACGAACGGATGCCCGCCTCTCGCCTTCGGCGCCGAATATCTTTCCAACCTGCTTAAGAGAAAAAGGTTCGACCATATCGCGGCTGGCGTTCAACTGTTCGTCGAACGCTTTCTTGTAAGGTGGGTGAAGCGCTGCATCGCCGAAACAGGCATTCACAAAGTCGCCCTTAGCGGCGGCGTATTCATGAACGTAAAAGCCAATCAAAAAATTCTGGAGCTGCCTGAAGTTGAGGAGCTGTTTGTTTTTCCATCCTGCGGCGACGAAACCAACGCGATCGGCTCCGCATGGATGCAACATGCAAAGACATTTGCGCAAGCTCCGGCTGCCTTGGGCCACTTTTATCTTGGGAATGAATATGGCGACGGCGAAATCGAGTCGGCTCTGCAAACCTACGAGTTCGGGTTGCCCAATATTGTTCGCGAGGAACAGGACATTGAGCGACGCATCGCGGAATTACTTGCCAAGGGCGAAGTTGTTGCGCGCTTCAAAGGACGCATGGAGTTCGGTGCGCGCGCACTGGGCAACCGTTCGATTCTCGCAAACCCAGCGGCGCCTGGCGTTGTGAAATTGATCAACGAGATGATCAAGTGTCGTGACTTCTGGATGCCTTTTGCACCGTCCGTACTCGCTGAACGCAGCGAACATTATTTCAAGAAACCCAAGCCCGCGCCTGCGCCCTACATGATCCTCACGTTTGATAGCCGAGAAGAAAAACGCAATGCTATGGCCGCTGCGATTCATCCTTACGATGGCACAGGACGCCCGCAGGAGGTCTACGAGTCCTGGAACCCCGATTACTACCGATTGATTGGCTATTTTGACGAGTTGACCGGGGAAGCTCTCATTCTGAACACCTCGTTCAACCTGCACGGAGAACCTGTGGTGTGCTCGCCGAGAGACGCGCTGCGCGTCTTTGATATTTCCGGTCTGCAGAACCTCGCAATTGGCAACTTTCTGCTGTCGAAGGCGCGGTAGCTTGAGATGGCGACTTCGCTAAACAATTGCGAGTTGAGAGTTGCCCCACCTGAGCCGACGAAGCCACTCACTTCAGCGGACACCGGACTTCCGACAGAACGTGCTGCAATCCTCGGAATATTCGGCAAGAATACATTCTGGCTTTGGCTTGATTTGGGCGCGCTTCGAATTGGCAGCTTGTTGGCGGGATTTTTCCTCATTCGCTATCTCGGCCCGAGGGATTTTGGACTTTACAGCACGGCAATCGCGGCCGGATTTCTGGTGAACGCAATCAGCGACTTGGGCTTGACCCGCTATACGGCCCGGGCAGTCTCAGCCGATGCTCTCGAAGCCCCGCCCATTCTTACGCTGTCGCTTCTAACGACGGCGGGTTTTGCTGTCTTGGAAGTTGCAGGATTGCTCGTCGCCATGCTCACCGGCCATCGCGGAGTAGCGGCAATCTGCGCAGGCTTGATCATCAACAATTTCGAGGGTACTGCGATCCTGTGCTCGGCAATGCTGACTGCCAAATTGCGGTCGCGGCAAATTCTCCCTGGATCGATCATTAGCACTCTGGCGCTGATTGGGCTGTCAGCGCTGGTAATCATTTTTCATCTTTCCGTCGTGACATTCCTCATCTTGTTGATGTTTCGTAGCCTCTCAGTCCTTGGCGTAAGACTCGGGCAACTGCGCGACGTCCTGGGATCGATGCATTTCAACTCGGCCGCAACGCTACAAAAACTGGTTCGTTCTGCCTGGCCTTTTTTCTGCTACAACATCACGCAAGTAGGTTATTCCCGCCTGTCGATCGTCTGTTTTGGCCTGGTGGCGTCAGAAAGTATGGTTGGAATTTTTTCCGCTGCGTTCGTCCTCTCCGATGTTTTTCCGCAATGGAGTTATGCAGTGAGCGGCGCCCTGCTTCCCCTGTGGACGCGGTTATTCGAAACGGGTAGGAACAGTGAATTGCTGGAGTTGCGCGAGTGCCTGATGGACCTGATCGTGCTTCTCTGCGTGCCTGCCGCCATCGCGATAGCGATTTTTGCTCCGGAGCTTTGTGCTCTCCTGGGCCCGCGATTTGCATCAAGCACTTTGGTACTGCGAATCCTGGCATACCGGGTCCTGTTTTCTGTCGTAGACGGTTTTCTTGGTCATGGATTCTTGATCGCGATCAATCGCGTTCGCGAGCGGCAACGCGCTCAGGCCTACGCTCTCGTTCTTCTGGGAGTACTAACGCTCGTCTTAGGGCAACTCTGGGGCCCGCTAGGAGCAGCATGTGCTCTCTTCATCGCGGACGCTGTTCTCATTCTCCAGTACCTCGTAATTCTCTCGAGGCTCGATCTGCGAGTTTCGTCCCATGTTTTAGTGCCTTCTTTGCTGGCGGGCGGAGCCATGGCGGCTGTAACGCTGGGTCTAAGAACAAATGTAGCAGTCGCAGCCAGGTTGCTTCTCGGCTTTTTTGCGTATGGGGCTCTGCTGCTTCTCGTCTCGCGTGCGAGAGTGCTTGGAGCTAGCCGCACGTTACGTCACTGCCTGAGCGGTATGTAAGAAAACGAAACCGATGCGCTCAACGTTTACAAGTCAACACGTTTCCGAAGGCGTCGGGCACGGGCAAGATCTCCCTGCGCCTGGAACATCGAACTGGGGCCGTCGGTTTGTGAAGCTGGCGATCCTCTGCTTCTGCGTGATGGCCAGTTTCGCCTTGACCATCGCCGTGCCTTTTGTCGCGCGCCTTCAACCAAGAATTCAGCGGGTCTTTGCGTCGACCCAGTTGGGTTATTTGCTCCTGGCCGTGGTGATCATTCTGACCGTGGGATATCTGTTGCTGCGAAACGCTGAGATTGCGGTTGCGATTTTCTACGTGATCGGATTTTTCAAAGGTCATGCGCGCCTCGAATCAAGTCCTGTCGATCTCACCGTTGCCGTGGCCGTCCTGATGATCCTCGCGATCGTCATGCGTCTGGCCTTCACTGACCAGGAACTGAAGTTGCCGCGCGCGTTTCTTTGGTATCTGCCAATCCTTTTCTTGATGTTTATGAGCCTGTCCTACACGCCAAGCCTCTCTGCCGGGCTCGACAAGACGCTGAGGTTTGTATTTCTCACGCTGCTCGGCGCAATTGCGCCGTTTGTTCTCGTCAACTCACGCGTAAAGATCGAGAGATTCCTTGTGACTCTGGTCATCGGAGCGATCCTAATGTCCGTCAACTCTTTCTTCATGCTCGGTGGAGAAGGCCGATTGGTCGCTCCAAGCGGCGACACTAACGCACTTGGATTTTCCGCGGGCTTGGCTCTGATCGTGATCTGGACCTTATGGTTTCCCAAGCTCTCGCTCGCGCGCCGCATTCTTTTCTATCCCCTCATCGGCGTGCTCGCAGTCGCGCTCGTCGGTTCCGGCGGGCGCCTCGCGAACGTTGCAACCGCGGTATGCCTGGGGTTGAGTATTTTATTCTGTAAGCGCCTGATCGCGGATTTCGGCATTATTGCCGGATGCGGCATCGCAGCGTTGCCATTCGTAAACATTCCCGCCGCCTCTCTGCAATACCTGGCGTCGCTGACGCGACCGCACGACGCCTTCGGCACCCGCACTGATCTCATGCAGTTCGGCCTCCAAACATTTCTCGAGCATCCGCTCTTCGGAGTAGGAATTCAGGGATACCGTTATGTCACGCCGAATCCGCTTACGTATAACTTCCCGCACAATCTGCTGCTGGAACTTGGGGCGGAGCTTGGGGTATTCGCAGTGATTTCATTTCTCATCCTTGCCTTCTGCTCGTTCCGAGAATTGTTTCGGCTTCTTCGCGAATACAATCCTCACTATCTGGCGCTGGAACGCACGGTTCTTTCTCTGTTGGTACTTGGATGTCTCGACGTATCCGTGTCCGGCGAACTGAACAACGACCGATTGTTTTTTTTCCTTCTCAGCCTGCCCTTTGTACTTCGCCAGTCCACATCAGAGGAAATGGCGCGCGAATCTCTTCGCGCCGATGCGTCTCAGTACGCAGAAGCACATGAAGTGCCGCTCTTCGCTAATCCGTACTAATCGTCGCAAGGATCTTCCGCACGTGCAGTCCTGTCTGCCAAAGCAATCTCACAAAGAAGAACTCACAATGTCTACAACAGCGCTGCCAGCGCACAAAAATAATGTTCACGATCATCCGGTAGTTCGACGCGGAGCAATCGTCCAGCAAATGCCGGGCCTCTCCATTTGTCATTTAACGCCGGTCCAGGATCGTCTCGATTCGCGGACCTACGTGATGGAGATGCTTCCGCTGAAGAAACACGGCTGCAGGCTCACGCTTGTTGGCGCCCACGGACGCGACGAAAAAGAGGATTCTGTCGATTTCGTTTCGATCCCGCGAAGGCAAACGCGAGTAACTCGAATCCTGCTGGCAGTCGCAATGGCGTTACGCGCCGCGCGACAACCCGCACAGCTCTACCACGTGCACAATCCCGAAATGATTCCAGCTGGGTTGTTCTTGAAAATGCTTGGCGGAAAAAAAGTGGTGTACGACACGCAGGAAGATCATCCGTCGATGATGCTTACGAAGGCTTATCTACCGCGCGCGGTGCGTGGCCTTGCCAGCAAAGCTGTCGCAACGATGGAGCGAATGGCCGCGCGCATCTTCGACGGTTACATCGCCGCGGACTCTGGCACTTTGCGAGCAACAGCTCGTGTCGGAAAGAGCCACAAGATGGTTTTTTACAATTTGCCAAATCTGGACTTCTTCCCATCACCCGAAGCGACCGACAAGAAGTTTGATCTTGTGTATCGCGGCGGATTGTCAGAACGGGCAGGTACTTTTGTCTTGCTCAAGGCAATTCAAGAATTGCAGCGCCGTGGACTAAGCACGCGGTTGCTTCTCTTCGGCTACACGGACAGCACAGTGGATCGTGTCAAGCTTCAAGACCATATTCAGAGCACGGGCCTTTCTGACAATGTCGTACTGGAGGGCCGGGTCGATCATTCGCG
>QHYO01000401.1 GCA_003224135.1 Acidobacteriota bacterium
CCTGAATAATCGCCGTTGTACGTCGGCCAGACGTCCATTGGAGGCTTCAGTAAGGCAGCAGGGTCGAGGCCTTGCGCGCTTAGATTCGGCGCCAGCAACGCGACCATGAGAATAGCGGCCACTAAAAATCCAACCGTTAGGCGGCAAGTGAAACAAAGGCGCAACTTTTCCTTCAGCTGAATCTTGCAATCGCACACGTCACATATCGCTTTGAAGAAATGAACACGCATTGCGGCTCCCGTATTGGTCTTACTTCAAGCTATATACGTACGTGAAAAGATTGTGCACGTCGGCCTGTGTGAGCTTATCCAGGAGTTTGCGATGTGCTTCGAGCGGATCTTGTAATTCCACTTTGACCGTGCCGCGCGAAAAGGATCGATACCAGCCGGAGTCGTCGCGCACGGCAATCACAAAATCATCGTAATGCACCACCAGCCCGCGAATTTGTTCGCCCGAAGGAAGCGTGATCACGGCAGATTGCCGCTTACCCTCGGGATATAGCATCCGCGCTTCGAGCTCGATTGAGGAATATTTTCGCGCAATATCCGCCAGATCGCCCGTTGGCGAATGGCAGTTTTTGCAACCACCGGTGCCTTCGAAAAAGTACTTTCCCGCCTGTGCATCTCCCGTCAGTAATTTCTCCACAGGATAATCGCTGGGGACTCCTGACGACCTGAGAGCCTCTAACGCCCGGGCGTGAAGAAAGGCGGAGATATCCGCAATCTGTTCGTCCGTAGAGGGCAGGGGAGGCATTCCCTTGTCGGGCCTGCCATTACGAATCACTTCACCGATCAATTCGCCCTTCTTGTCGTGGGCTACTAGCGGGGAGCGAACCAGGTCGGGCCCCCGACCGCCAGTCGCGTCCGGCGCGTGGCAGAATCCGCAGGCTTGTTGAAACTGCTTGCGGCCACGCTGTGCTGCAGCTTCATTCGGATCGGATTGCGAATGTGCCACAGACGCCCAGAGCCCAAGGGCGAGTGTACTCGCTGCTAGCGAGAATGAGATTTTCTTCGCGTGCTTGGAAGACCGCTTCTGTCCCTGCATAGCCACCTCATGCGCAGAGCATTTTAGCTGGCTTCGAGGATGCCCACAACGAGACACGAGACACACTCCGGACAGGTCTGAAAAAACACAGTTCTTTGCGCGCAAACAGTGAACACGCATATCCCATTCAATGCTGATATTCGCCATTCAATGCCCGGATATCGCACTTAGATTCAATAGATTGCCTGCAGCGCCTTGTGGATGATATTTTGGATAGTCGGGCCGGGTGCCCCCGAGGCGCCATCGTGCGTGACGCAATCTGTTGTTAAATCGAACTGTGCACGGGCATAGCAGCACTTCCAGACGGCTCGTTTCCAAGGTACGCCCTGTTTGAGGGCTGGCTGGAAGAAGACCGCTAACCCCAGAGGAGCGTTCGTTTTGAGCGAAGGACTAAAGAACTATCTGTTCACTTCGGAATCCGTTACGGAAGGCCACCCGGACAAAATCGCCGACCAGATTTCCGATGCAGTGCTTGACGAAGTAATGAGACAGGATCCCAAGTGACGCGTCGCATGCGAAACGCTGGTGACGACCGGACTTGCGGTGGTGGCCGGAGAAATTACAACCGCGGCTCACATTGATTACGACGAACTGGTTCGCGAGACCATTCGCGGCGTCGGCTACGACCGAGCCAAGTTTGGCTATGATTCCGCTACCTGTGCGGTCATGTGCACGGTAAAGCGTCAGTCGCCTGACATCGCCATGGGCGTCGATACTGGCGGCGCCGGCGATCAAGGACTGATGTTCGGTTTTGCTTGTGACGAAACGCCGGAACTGATGCCTATGCCCATCCAACTCGCCCACCAACTCACCTACAAGCTGTCCGAAGTTCGCAAATCCAAGAAAATTGATTTCCTCCGGCCTGATGGCAAATCACAGGTCACCATTGAATACCGCAATGGCAAGCCGTCGCGCGTGGATGCGGTCGTGATTTCGACGCAACACAGCGATAGCGTCTCGAACGACGATTTGCGTAACGCAGTTCTCGAGCATGTCATTAAGCCAGTCGTTCCGGCGGCGATGCTGGACAAGAACACGAAGTATTACATCAACCCGACGGGCCGATTCGTAATCGGCGGGCCGATGGGAGATGCCGGCCTGACCGGGCGCAAGATTATCGTGGATACCTACGGCGGCTACAGCCGTCATGGTGGCGGCGCTTTCTCCGGCAAGGATCCGTCGAAAGTGGATCGTTCGGCCTGCTACATGGCTCGCTACATCGCGAAGAACGTTGTGGCCGCGGGTCTGGCTACGAAAGCCGAAGTGCAACTTGCCTACGCGATCGGCGTGGCCGAGCCAGTCTCTGTGATGGTGGACAGTTTTGGCACTGCGACGATTCCTGAAGAAAAAATCACGGAGCTGGTCCGCGAAAACTTCAAGCTCACACCCAAAGGCATCATCGAGGCGCTGGACCTGCGGAGGCCGATCTACAAGGCGACTGCAGCATACGGCCACTTTGGCCGGACCGGTGCCGGCTTTACCTGGGAAAAGACAGACCGTGTGGATGCGTTGCGCAAGGCTGTTGGTGCAACAGCGGAAGTCGCAGCCCGCAGTTGATGGTTGGAGCGGTTCAAATGGAAAGGTTTGCAGGAGTACTGTGACGGCTCGCTGAGTATGTTCTGCCCAGAGCAGCGCGCTTAACTCTGACGTTTGTATCGCAAAATTCAGAAACTCTAAAGGAGTACGTTTGTGGCGACAGCAGAACTCAAGAAGGGCGACGTAAAGGACATTTCGCTGGCGGATGCCGGCAAGCGCAAGATCGAATGGTCGCAGCAGCAGATGCCCGTGCTGCAAATCATTCGTAAGCGTTTCATCAAAGAGCAGCCATTAAAAGGATTGCGTGTTTCAGCTTGTCTGCACGTCACGAGCGAAACGGCAAATCTGATGATCGCTCTTCGTGATGGCGGCGCGGAGATTGTGCTTTGCGCTTCAAACCCGCTTTCCACGCAAGACGAAGTTGCGGCTTCGCTCAATCGTGATTACAACATTCCAACTTACGCCATCAAGGGCGAAGACAACGAAACCTACTATTCGCATTTGCGTGCCGCACTGGACCACAAGCCGCAAATGACCATGGACGATGGCGCGGACCTGGTGACCATGTTGTTGACCAAGCGTCCGGAGCAGGTGAAGGACGTAATCGCTGGAACCGAAGAGACGACGACTGGTGTAATCCGGCTGCGCGCAATGGCAAAAGACGGCACGTTGAAGTACCCGGTGATTGCTGTCAACGATGCGCAGACAAAGCACTTTTTCGACAATCGCTACGGGACGGGCCAAAGCACTCTGGACGGGGTGATTCGCGCGACGAACCTGCTGCTCGCGGGCCTCAAAGTGGTGATTGCAGGCTACGGCTGGTGTGGACGCGGAGTTGCGATGCGTGCCAAGGGCCATGGCGCTGACGTGATCATCACCGAAATTGACCCAGTGAAGGGCATTGAGGCAGTAATGGACGGTTTCCGGGTTCTCCCGATGGTCGACGCCGCCAAAGAGGGCGACGTGTTCATCACGGTGACGGGAAACAAAAATGTCATTCGCGCAGAACACTTCGAACACATGAAATCCGGCGCAGTGGTTTGCAACAGCGGTCACTTTAACGTCGAGATTGACATTCCGGCGCTCGAGCGTTTGTCCAGTGGCAAACGCGAAGTTCGCCCCCTGGTGGACGAATATCAACTGAAAGATGGCCGCCGCATCTGTTTGATCGGCGAAGGCCGCTTGGTGAACCTTGCAACCGCCGAAGGCCATCCGGCTTCCGTGATGGACATGAGCTTTGCGAACCAGGCGCTCTCCGCGGAATAAAGATGGCCGCCGCATCTGTTTGATCGGCGAAGGCCGCTTGGTGAACCTTGCAACCGCCGAAGGCCATCCGGCTTCCGTGATGGACATGAGCTTTGCGAACCAGGCGCTCTCCGCGGAATACCTGGTGAAGCACGCAAAGGGTCTGAAGCCGCAGGTTTACGTTGTGCCCGAAGATCTCGACAAGGAAATTGCCAAGATGAAGCTCGAGTCCATGGGACACAAACTCGACAAGCTTACGCCCGAGCAGGAGCACTATCTCGCTTCGTGGCAGGAAGGCACGTAAGCAACGACCGCTTTGTGAGGCGTGGTATCGTAAAAGGGCGCGGCTTGCCGCGCTCTTTCTTTTTCAGGCTTGCCTTCTCGGATTTTTCAGGTGACGCGATGTGGGACCTAACAACAGGCGCTATCGAAACAGCGAAGCTACGCGGTGCCACTTACGCCGACGCGCGGCTAATGCATTTGCGCCAGCGGGACCTTACGACCAAGAATGGCGCGGTTGGGACGCTCGCACAATCGGAGTCGATCGGCATCGGCATTCGCGTCCTTGCAAGGGGCGCCTGGGGATTCGCCTCAACGGATCGCTTGACGCGCGAAGGTGTGGCAGCTTGCGCGGCACAGGCAGTCTCTATCGCTAAGGCATCCGCGCTGGCAAAACGCGGTGACGTGCTGATGGTGCCAGAAGACGCCTACGTCGACAGTTGGCAGGCGCCGATGCGTAAAGATCCCTTCGAGATTCCGCTGGAGACGCAGCTCGATCTGCTATTAAAGGCCGACGTTGCGATGCGAGCCGTTAAGGGCGTCACGCTGACCGAAACAGACATGCAGTTCCGCAAGATTGACACATGGTTTGCTTCGAGCATCGGTTCGCGGATTCATCAGCGCAAGGTAATTTCTGGAGGTGGAATCGCCGCGACATCGTTCAAGGGCACAGAAATTCAGAAGCGCTCGTATCCGAATAGTTTTGGCGGACAATATGCGTTGGCGGGATACGAGCTGATCGAATCGCTTGAACTTTTGCGCCATGCCCCGCGCGTGGCCGAGGAGTCCGTTGCGCTGCATTCAGCCGCACAGTGCCCTGAAAAAACCGGAACGCTGCTGCTGGACGGAAGCCAACTCGGTCTGCAGATTCATGAATCGGTCGGACATCCCATCGAGCTCGATCGCGTGCTCGGCCAGGAAGCGAATTTCGCAGGGACAAGTTTTTTGACGCTCGACCAATTGAACAAGCTCAAATACGGTTCGGACATCGTGAATGTCGTAGCTGACGCGCGTCTCGAACACGGTCCCGGTCTCGGTACGTTCGCATATGACGATGAGGGGGTTCCCGCACAGTGCACGGACATCATCAAGGATGGCCAGTTCCGAGGCTATCTCTCGAACCGTGAGATGGCGCAACTCATCGGATTGTCTCGTTCTTCGGGCACCATGCGTACGGAAAACTGGAACCGCCTGCCAATTATTCGCATGACGAACATCAGTCTGAAGCCGGGCGAGGGTTCGCCGGAAGAGTTGATCGCGAGCACCGATGATGGAATCTGGATGGAGACGAATCGTTCGTGGTCCATTGACGACCGACGATATCAATTTCAGTTTTCCACCGAACTCGGCTGGGAAATCAAGGGCGGCAAGAAAGTTCGCATGCTGAAGAATCCGAGCTACAGCGGCAATTCGATCTGCGGCAGAGAGCACTGGACCCTCTGGGGCACGCCAAATTGCGGCAAAGGACAGCCGATGCAGACGATGGGCACTGGACACGGTGCAGCACCCGCGCGTTTTCGCAAGGTGAGAATGGGAATCGCGTTCTCCGGACAATAAGCAAAATGACGACGCGAGCACAATCCGCCAGCGGTGGTGCGCTCTTGGCATCCGAGAGCGAATTGAAGAAGCGCATAGCAACGGTTCTGCGCCTTGGCAAAATTGCCGGAGCCGACGAAACCGAAATTCAAGTCGATGAAACCATCGATGCACTAGCCCGCTTCGCCAACAACGCCATCCACCAGAACGTCGCAGAACATGGAATTACCGTTTCGATTCGAACTGTCGTGGATGGCCGCAGCGCTCGCGCGACCACAAATCGCCTCGATGAAGATTCGCTTCGGACAGCCGTTGAATCCTCTCTTCAACTGGCGCATAGTCAGCCAAAAATTCCCGGACTACTCCCTCTGCCAGGCAAACAGCGTTATCGCAAGGTCAATCGGTTTGCAAAAGAGACCGCCGTCTTGACCCCCGAAGACCGCGCGCGCGCCGTGAAGAAAGCGTGCGACCTGGCGATTCGAAACGGCCAGGTCGCCGCGGGGGTTTTTTCTACTGGGCAATCGCAACTGGCGCTCGGAAATTCGCGCGGGCTCTTCGCCGCGTACCGCCACACGCAAGCCGAGTTTTCCATCACCATGCAGAACGAGCCGGCCGCGAGCTGGGCGAAAGCCAATTCCGGCAGCGTGAGAGCGTTCGACCCACAACAGCTAGCCGCGCGCGCCAGTGAAAAGGCCAGAATGGCCAAGGACGCACAGGAACTCGCTCCTGGAAAATACACGGTCATTCTCGAGCCGGCGGCCGCTCTCGATCTGGTCGGTTTTCTCTTTTACGATTTTGCCGCGACCGCAATTGACGATCAGCGTTCCTGCCTGGTCAAACGAATGGGTAAGCAACTCTTCGGGAAAAACATTTCCATCATCGACGATGTCTACCATCCGCTGCAGCTTGGCGCTCCGTTCGATGGCGAAGGAGTCCCGCGACAACGGGTGACACTCGTACAAAGTGGAGTACCACGGAATGTAGTCTACTCACGCGCAAGTGCAAAAAAGGATGGCAAGAAACCCACCGGCCACGGCTTCGGCCTTCCAAACGAGTATGGCGAAGCGCCGATGAATCTGGTGTTCGGCGGTGGCGATTGGTCCGTAGAGAAAATGATTGCCAACACGGGTCGCGGCTTGCTTGTCACTCGCGTCTGGTACATCCGCGAAGTCGACCCCTACGAGAAGGTGATGACAGGAATGACGCGCGATGGCCTCTTCCTCGTCGAAAACGGGAAAATCACCTCGGCCGTCCGCAATTTCCGGTTCAACCAGTCACTCATTGAACTCCTGCAAAACGTGGAAGCCATGGGTCCGGCCGTACGCGCCACAGCGGAAGAGGCCTTCGAAATGGTCGTTCCCGCCATGAAGGTCCATGGCTTCCACTTCACGGAACCCACAAAGTTCTGAGATTTCGCGCGATTTTCATGAAATCTTCGCAATCAGAAATTCAATTTTGCGAATCGATTTTCTGCGTTGTACAGAATCCTCTGGCAAACCCTATAAACAGATATGGACCTGCCATACCACTGGTGCCAGTGGCAGTCGAGCTCCCGTGTGCGTCCCAACTGGGGCCATCCGGATCATGACGCTTGTGGTACGGGCTTCATCGCGCGCCTCGGTGGACATGCAGGGCACGACATCATCGATTACGCGCTTACCGCGCTCGAACGGTTGACGCACCGTGGTGGCGTGGACGCCGACGGGGCCAGTGGCGACGGAGCCGGCTTACTCGCCGGCCTACCCAGAGATTTCTTCAAAGCCAGAGCGGCAGAGCAGGGAATCGATCTTCCCGAGCAATTTGGCCTGGGCTTCGCCTTTTTTCCCTCCGAATCAGTCGTCGCGGCGAAAGCCGCCATCGAGGCTGCCGCCGATCAGGAACGCCTTCGCATCCTTGGCTGGCGGTGCGT
>QHYO01000405.1 GCA_003224135.1 Acidobacteriota bacterium
TGCGCGGCAAGTTCGTGCATTTTCTTTTCAATTTTTACCAGGTCCTCGGGAGTGAACGGTTCTTCGCGCAAAAATTCGTAGAAGAAGCCGTTATCGACCGGCGGGCCAATGCCCAGCTTCACATTGGGGTAAAGCTCCATCACGGCAGCGGCAAGGAGGTGTGCAGCGGAATGGCGGAAAACAAAAAGCGCGTCGGGATCCTTGTCCGTGAGGATTTTCAGCTTGAGGTCTTGCTCGAGCGGGCGGCGGAGATCGATCAAGTACCCACCGTCGTCAACTGGATCACCAAAATTCGAGAGCGATCCGTTGTTTGAATAGACCTTGGCGACAAACGCGGCATCCGCAAGGCGCGGCGAAATGCTGCGCGCAATGTCGGCAGCAGTCGTGCCCTTGGGCACATCTTTGACGCTGCCATCAGGCAAAGTAACGTGAATCGTGTCCATTTTATTTAGCTCGGGGTTTTGAAGTACAAACCCTGAAACCCGGCTCCGTTGCGACAATTAGGATTAGATAGCTTATCGGCGGGGGAAAAGAGGGTCAAGGCGATGGAGCGAGCGCGAACGGGCGCTTCCCGGCGCTCCTAAGAAGGCGGCGACGTAAAGCCGCGGCTACATTATTTGCAGAGGCGGGTACAATCCTTGTCTTACATTGATGACTGCGTGCGGAGAAAGGTAACGAATGAAACGGTTCCTATTGGGTGAGGTGGTGCTGGCGGGAATTTTTTTGGTGGTGGTGGCGCACCCGGATGACGAAGGCGGAGTAACGCCTTATTTGGCGCGAGCGATTTACGATGAGCACAAGCGTGTGGCGGTGGTGTATACAACGCGTGGCGGAAGCGGTGGAAATGACTACGCTCGCGAGCATGGTCCGGCCCTGGCGGATATTCGTGAACAGGAAGCGCGCCAGGCTTGCGCGAAACTCGGAATCACGAACGTGTGGTTTCTGGATGGCAAGGATACCGCTTCGCAGAACGTGCTGAATTCGCTGGCGAATTGGGGCCACGGCGCGAATCTGGAAGCGCTGGTTCGCATCGTGCGGCTCACTCGGCCGGAGGTGATCATCTCCTGGCTGCCGGGAATCTTCATCGGAGAAAACCACGGCGACCATCAGGCTTCGGGAGTATTGGCTACCGAAGCGTTTGATCTGGCGAACGATGCCACGGCATTTCCGGCGCAGGTGGCGGGTGCCTCGAAGCGGCTGGAAATTTATCTGGAAAATTTGACGCCATGGCAGCCGAAGAAACTTTATTTCTTCAGCGACGCGGATGATCAGAAACAATTTGCGGGAACCGGCCCGGCGTATTCGATTCGTGAAATTTCGCCATCGCAGAAGAAACCGTATTGGCGGTTGGCAATGGATGCAGCTACGCCGCACCTGACGCAATTTCCTGAGGACATTCAACGTCTTTTAAAAATGAGTGAAGACGAGCTGAACAAAATGATGGGCGATCCGAAGGCCGGTTGGTGGCCGGAGCCGATGACACTGATTTTTGGGAAATCAGCGGTAGCGACGGAACGGACCGCCGATGTGTTTGCGCAGGCGCATTCTCAGGAGAATCCGCCAGCCGGAATGGCCGGCTCCAAAGCTACATCGATCCCTTACGCGGAATTGGCCGGGCCATGGTCGTATTACCAGGAATTCCGCAGGCGGCACGGGGAATTGCCCGAAGCCAAGATGCCTGAGATCGGAGTGAAGGCGGGATCGACGTTGACTGTCCCGCTGGTCGTTACTCATTCTCCGAATCAGGAAGTAGAAGTGACAGTGACTGCGCCGAACGGATGGCACTTGACGAATGGCGCGGGAGGTTTGCAGTTACCAGCAGAAAATAAAACAGCACTGAACGTGGAAATCCTTACTCCAGGGACTAGCAAAGAGGAATTGAAAGGCTCGCAGCCAGTTGAAATTGTTGTCGGAGTGAGTGCCGGGGGAACTTCGCCAAGTAAAGTACGGTTGCGAGTGTTGCTGAAGTCGAGCGCGTTGCCTCAGTAACAAGCTGACAATCGCTTCGCCTGCCTGCGCAGGCAGGCCCGGAATGAGGACTTTTGCAAGCCCGGGCGCAACATGTTTCGCCCCGACAACGGAAATACGAACAGCCGAGTGCGATTATTTTTTTGCGCGCGCGGATTCCATTTCTTCCCAGGTGGATTCGGGGAGCATCAAGAGGTCGTTGAATTCGCCGGCTCCTTGCAACCACTGGCCGCCATCGATCACTACACATTCGCCGTTGATGTATTGCGACATATCGCTGATGAGGAAGGCCGCGAGGTTGGTGAGTTCTTCATGGCGGCCGAAACGCTTCATGGGATTTGAATTGCGTGAATGCTCTTCGAACTGCTTCGACGGAATGAGCCGCGACCATGCACCTTCCGTTGGAAACGGGCCGGGCGCAATCGCATTGAGGCGGATGTTGTACTTGGCCCACTCGACGGCAAGTGAAGTGGTCATGGCGAGCACGCCCGCTTTGGCGCATGCCGAAGGTACGACGAAGCCCGAGCCGCAATTCGCTGCGGCGTAAGTGGTGGTGATGCTCAAGACATTGCCGGGCTTTTTTTGTGCGATCCATCGGCGGGCAAAAGCTTGCGTGCAGTGAAACGTTCCGTTGAGCACGATGCTCACGACGGTGTTGAATGCGTTGGGCGAAAGTTTTTCCGTACGCGCCATGAAATTCCCGGCGGCATTGTTGATCACGGTGTCGATGCGGCCGAACTCGGCGTCGGCTTTGTCGGCGGCAGCCTCGACTGAGGCGAAATCGCGTACGTCGCAGGTAGTGTACGCCGCGGTGCCTCCGGCGCGGTGAATTTCATCGCAGGTTTCTTTCAGCGGATCTTCGCGGCGGCCGATTACGAACATCTTTGCGCCCAGCGAAGCAAAGTGGAGCGCCATCGAGCGGCCCAGACCTGTGCCGCCGCCACTTAGAAAGATCGCCCGGTCTTCGAGAAGATCGCTTTGGAACACGAGTTCACCGCCCTGCGCCGGCCCGTTAGAGGCAAGCACCCGTTCGATTATAGGGCAGTCGCCGCAGGAGCGATGGTGCCTGCAAATCATTCCGCGCAAGAGATTGCGCTGAGATCCTCGGTCGAACCTTGGCGGTTTGTCTGGAGGATGACAAGTTTGCTGGAGTTGTAAGCTAAAAGAGGCCGGGGAGGAAACGCGGCTTGGAGCCCATGGCGGCTGCGTAGTCGGGATTGGCGAGCAGGACGCGTTCTTCGGTCGAAAGGCGGAGCGCGAGTATGATGACGTGAGCGATGGCACCGGCGAGGGCCGTGATCCATGCGGTGTGAATCAGCGGAAGAGCGATCATTTCCACGAAGACCGCGGCATAGTTCGGATGGCGCACGTATCGGAACGGCCCACTGGTGATCACGCCGAGGCGGGTTGAATCCATCACCTGGACGTTCCAGTGTTCACCGAGCGTTCGAATCACCCACCAGCGAACGAGATTCGCTGTGATGAAAAGGGCGAGCATGGGAATCGCAAGCCCCGGCAAAAACGGGCGGCGCAGGAACACGACTTCAACGGCTGCGCCAATCAGAACGAAGGTGTGAAACAGTGCCATCCAGCGAAAGTTCGGATCGTTCACTTTCGCTGCGCCGCGCGCGGTCATCTCCTGCTGATGGCGCTTTGAAATGCGCAGTTCGAAAAGGCGCATCGCCGCTACGGCAAGCAACAAAGCCAAAAACAGGATGACGCTCAGTTCCATTGGAGAAGCAGAAATTCGGCGCTGAAGCCGGGACCGAACGCTGCGGCAAGCGCGATGTCGTTTTTCTTGAGCGGCCGCTTTTCGAGCCATTCCTGCAGGATAAAAAGAATCGTGGCGCTTGAAAGATTTCCGACGGTGCCCAAAATATCCCAGGAGGGCTGCGTATCGCATTTGCTGAGGCCGAGTTCCTTCTCGACGTTGCTCAACAAGCGAGAGCCACCGGGATGCAGAATCCAACCGCGAATCGCGTCGCGCGTCTGGCCGTGACGCGACAAGAAACCATCAACAAGTCCTTCGATTTTTGCGCCAATCATTTCCGGCACATCTTTCGCAAGCAGGATGTGAAAGCCGGAATCTTTCAAATCGAATCCCATTGCGCCAAGGGAATCGGGGAAGGTGTAGGTTTCCGAAGCGAGAATGCGCGGTCCAGCAGCGCTTTCATTGCGGCTGATGATCACCGCAGCCGCACCATCACCAAACAAAATCGAGGAGATCAGATTGGCCTGCGAAATATCCTTGCGTTGAAAGGTGAGCGAGGGCAACTCGACGGAAATGATCAGCGCGTTGCCATCGGCATGCGATTGCAAATAATCGGAAGCGCGGCCCAAGGCCATCGCGCCAGCGGCGCAGCCGAGTTCCGTAAACGGCATACGGCGCACATCGGGGCGAAAGCCCATGAGGTTAATCAGGTGCGCATCGAGGGAGGGAATCATGAAACCGGTGCAGGACACGGTGATGATCAGATCGATATCCCGAGCGGTCATTCCCGCGCGCTTCAGGCATTCTTCCGCGGCGCGTTGGCCCAGTTCGATGGTGTGCTGCATGTACTCCAGATTCGTTTTTTCGAGCGAACGCGGCTCAACCGTGTAATCAATAGGAAAAAGAACGTGGCGGGTGTGGACTTGCGCGTTGTCCACGATGGACATCATCGCTTCGAGGCGGCGCTCTGGAATATCGAACACACGGCCCATGTAGTACTTCACATCTTCGCGGGTAATCGTATGCGGCGGCACTGCCGTGGCCGTGGCGACGACGGCGCATGGAGATTCGTAGCCGTTTCTTACCTTCTTAGCTTCCATTGATGTTGTCATCTGGGCCGGAGAATGTTCGCTCCCGTCTCTAGTAGTTTAAGGATGAAACACAGCTGTATTCCATTTGTTGCGCGAAGACGATTGCGCGACACTGTATCGCATAATGGGCGGAATTGGCCCTAGATTTTGTCAACCTCACGGCCCACGCCGCGAGCCCTTGAGATTCACCCATTGTACGCGAAAGAGCTAGCCAGCGGCTTCCTGGCTGGCGCGAATTTCCTGCCAGCGACGGGGGCGCTTATTGGCCTGCAGAACCTTTTTACGCAGGCGGATGGACTTCGGCGTAATTTCCACGAACTCATCGTCAGCGATAAATTCGATAGCTTGTTCGAGGCTCAACTCGCGATGCGGAATCAGGCGGATGGCTTCATCCGCGCTGGAAGAGCGCATGTTCGTCAATTTCTTTTCTCGCGTGACGTTCACTTCCATGTCCTGCTCGCGGGAATTTTCGCCGACGATCATGCCTTCGTAAACGTCGATGGTCGGTCCCACAAAAAGTTCGCCGCGCTCCTGAATATTCCAAAGCGCATAAGCAGTGGAAACCCCGGCGCGATCGGCGACCAAGGCGCCGGTGGGACGCAGGGCCATTTCGCCGCCGTATTCGATCCAGTCATCGAAGATCGAATGGATCAGCGCTGTGCCGCGCGTTTCGGTCAGAAGCTGGCTGCGTAGCCCAATCAATCCGCGAGACGGAATGCGAAAATCCATGCGCACGCGGCCTGAACCGTGATTGCTCATCTTTACCATTTCGCCGCGGCGGCTGCCGAGTGTTTCCATGATGATGCCGATGAAGTTATCGGCGACGTCGATGACCAGGCGTTCCTGGGGTTCGAGCTTTTTACCGTTTTCTGTGCGCACAACGATTTCCGGTTTGCCGACCATCAACTCAAAACCTTCACGCCGCATGGTTTCAATCAGAATTGCGAGCTGCAACTCACCGCGGCCGAGCACGCGAAACGATTCGGGAGTGTCGGTGTCCTCGACGCGAATCGAAACATTGGTAAGCAGCTCTTTTTGTAGACGATCGCGCAAGTCGCGCGACGTCAGATAGCTTCCTTCGCGTCCGGAAAGAGGACTGGAATTGACGGTAAAAATCATCGCCAACGTCGGTTCGTCAATGATCAGCGGCTCAAGCGGCGCGGGATTCGAAAGATCGGTGATGCTTTCGCCGATCTGGATGCCTTCGACGCCCGCAAGCGCAACGATATCGCCTGCCTGCACCTGCTCTGCTTCGTCGCGATCGAGTCCGCGAAAGGTGAACAGTTTTGTAATTTTTGTAGATTGCAGTTTGCCATCGAGCTTGCTGATGCCGACTTCCGTTCCGCGCTGCAGCGTGCCGTTGAAGACGCGCGCGATGGCGATGCGGCCCAGGAATTCGCTGTAGTCGAGGTTCATTACCTGAAGCTGGAGAGTTGCCGCAGAATCTCCCGCAGGAACAGGAATACGCTCCACAATCGTTTCGAACAATGGCAGCAGGTCCTTGGAACTGTCGCCCGGAGTGCGGTGCGCGACACCTTCGCGCGCGTTCGTGTAGATGACCGGGAAATCGAGCTGATCTTCCGTGGCATCGAGGTCAATGAAGAGGTCGTAGATTTCGTCGAGGACTTCCTTGGGCCGTGCGTCTGTGCGATCAATTTTGTTCAAAACGACCACGGGTGGCAGTTTCGCAGCTAGCGCCTTTTGCAGAACATAGCGCGTTTGCGGCAGTGGGCCTTCGCTGGCATCGACCAGCAAGACGACGCCGTCCACCATGCGCAGCGCGCGTTCCACTTCGCCGCCAAAGTCGCTATGGCCAGGCGTGTCGACGATATTGATTTTCGTTTCGTGAAAAAACAGCGCCGTGTTCTTGGCGAGAATGGTGATGCCTCGCTCGCGTTCCAGATCATTCGAATCCATCACGCGCTCGACGACAGCTTCGTTGGCACGAAAAATGCCGCTCTGCCGAAGCATGGCATCCACCAGCGTGGTTTTGCCGTGGTCCACGTGGGCAATGATGGCGATATTGCGTACTTTGTGATTCATGACTCCGCTTTCGTGTTCTTTCAAGTGTGACCGCGAAGCGGTCACTGGTTAGAGACAAAAATAGCTGCTGGAACAACCAGCAGCCTTTATGAATCTCCCTTTTAATCAATGCGACCCAGGCAGCCCCGGATCAGGAATTCTCAGGTGTGGCGTTGCAACAATAGTTTATCAAAGGTGGGGCGCTCCGGCCAGCGCCGATGCGGGTTCTTAGGTCAGTTAGTCACCCAATCATTGCTCATCTGACTTTTCGCCGTGCGCTAAGCGATCAAGAGTGCATGTTTCTGGACGAATCTTCCTGTCGAATCAAAGTATGAACGCGATAAACTACCGGCCGTGTCTCTATGAATCACATTCTGGTTTACGCCGATTCTCTGACCTGGGGCATCATCCCCAACACCCGCAATCGATTGCCTTTTGACGAGCGCTGGCCGGGCGTGGTCGAGAACAAGCTCAACGCCTCCGGCCACAAGCTGAGGCTGATTGAAGATTGTCTAAATGGCAGGCGTACGGTATGGGATGACCCTTTCAGGCCTGGGCGAAAAGGACTTGATGGTCTCGCGCAACGCATTGAAATCAATTCACCGCTGTCGCTCGTCATTCTCATGCTTGGCACGAATGATTTTCAATTCTCGCACCCTTATAATGACGCCTGGTCAGCCGCTCAAGGGATGGCGGTGCTTGTCAACGAGATTCGCAAGGCACCCATCGAGCCTGGCATGCCTGTGCCGCCGATTTTGCTGGTCTGCCCACCGCAAACTCGCAATCCGCGTGGGAGCATGGCGGAAAAGTTTCGTGGCGCCGACCTGAAATGCGCGGGACTGGCAGACGCCTATGCGCAAGTAGCTGCAAGTCTCGGGTGCCACTTTTTTGACGCACAGACTGTCACCAGCACCAGTGACATCGATGGCGTACATCTTGATGCGGATCAGCACCTAAGATTGGGCAACGCTCTGTCGGAAATCGTGCGGTCGATTCTCTTTTAGACCACCCTGGGGCTCGTCTTAATTGTCGCCTTCTACCCGGAGTCTTTGCTTCTGCTTTCGGCATCGGCTATCGCACGCGCGAGCTTTTTCATGCCGTCGGGCAGGCTTGAGGAAAAAGTGGATTCTACCTGCGCGCGAAACGCTGCCGCATTCTCGCCTTTCAAGACAACTCGCTGCGTAAGACGGGTCCGAAGGTCTGTCAACGGGTCAAATCGCCATTCGAAAGACAGTACTGCTCCCTCTAATTGCAAATCGATCGTGGCCGTATTGGGAGGAGTGACCGCTCGGAGAAGCCAGTGCAACGGTTCTTGTCCCGGCAAACGGGTTGTCCCGCGCGATCCGGCCGCGAATGGCCCGTCTACTTCAAATTTTGCGGGCGGGTCTTCCCAATTGGCGACATTCGCCCAATAATTCCATGCGAAAGCCAGGCTTGCATCCATCTCTACTGAGTGTGTCAGTTCCCAAGCTTTGTCTGACATAAGTTCCGCCTCGAGCTCCCTCGCTCGACAAGCAATCTTCGCTACATTAAGCCGAATACCCGCCAGCTACATGATATCCTTTGCGGGTTTTTAACCGTGTTCTGCTCTTGTGTTTGTCTTTCATTGTGGCTTACGAAGGAGTTGTCCCCGATGTCATCGCTTCGCCGCCTGGCCTCCGCGCCTTTCCTTTGCATGTTCACGATTGCGATTTTTTGCGCGCCGCTGGCGTTTGCTCAGCAGGACAAGTACGCCGACCTTGCCAAGATCTTCGACAAGCGCGAGGTGATGATTCCCGTTCGCGATGGCGTGAGGCTGCACACGGAAATTTACACGCCGAAGGAAGCGAAAGAGCCGCTGCCGATTTTGTTGGATCGCACACCGTACGGAATTTCCGCGCCAGACAAAGGGATGAGCAATGGCCTGTACCGCTATTCGGACATGTACGCCGACGGCTATATTTTTGTGTTTCAGGACATTCGCGGGCGTTACGGCTCTGAAGGTAAATTCGAAATGTTACACACTGCGCCAGACCCAGGAGACCCGAAGGGCGTCACCGAGAGCACGGACACCTACGACACGATCGATTGGCTCATCAAAAACGTAGCGAAAAATAACGGGCGCGTCGGAATGAACGGGATCTCTTATCCCGGATACCTGGTGACCATGGGCATGGTGAATCCGCATCCCGCACTGAAAGCCGTTTCTGAACAGGCCTGCATGGGCGATACCTGGCTGGGCGACGATTTCTTTCATAACGGCGCGTTTCGGCTGAAATACGGATTCGAATACACGGCGCTGCTCGAAAGCTCGAGCGCAAATTTCAGCTTTACCTTTGTCCGGTTCGATATGTTCGAGTGGTATTTGGGGCTTGGCGCGCTTTCGAATGCCAACGAAAAATACTTTCACGGCAAAATTCCCACGTGGAACAATTTCGTCAACCACAGCAGCTACGATGATTTCTGGAAGCGTCACGCAGTCGCCTACACGCTCGACGAACCGACCGTACCCAACCTGAACGTGGCCGGATGGTGGGACCAGGAAGATTTCTTCGGGCCGATGATGACTTACGCGCGGCTCGAAAAGGCCGATAAGAAAAATTACAACTTCCTCGTCGTCGGCCCATGGAATCACGGGGGCTGGGCGCTTGGTCCGGGCAAATCACTCGGTGACATTCCGTTTCACAGCGACACCGGAGTCTACTTCCGCCAAAAAATCGAAGCCCCGTGGTTTGCCTATGGCCGCCAAAGGAAGCGCAGACGAAGCATCTCTACTTTCAGGCAGACGGAAAACTTTCATTCGACGCGCCCGAGACGGATGCCAAGAACGCCGCGGACAGTTACATCAGTGATCCAGCGCATCCGGTGCCGTATCGCCGGCGGCCCGTGGATGTGACGTATCCCAGCGATCATCCCGGAGGTTGGTTCACGTGGCTGGTGCAGGATCAGCGCTTCGTTGACGCCCGGCCGGACGTGTTGACGTGGCAGACCAGCGTACTGCAGGACGATGTAACCGTTGCGGGCAGCGTGGTAGCCAAACTTTTCGCTTCAACTACCGGAAGCGACGCGGATTGGATCGTCAAGCTGATCGATGTTTACCCGGAAAAAGTGGAAGAGGACTGGAAACTTTCCGGATTTGAACTGATGATTGCAGATGAAATTTTTCGCGGCCGCTATCGCAACTCCTTCGAAAAGCCGGAAGCCATAACACCGAATCAAGTGACGCCATTTTCGGTCGATCTGCATTCGGCGAATCACGTCTTCAAAAAAGGACACCGCATCATGGTGCAGGTGCAGAGCACCTGGTTCCCGCTGTATGACCGCAATCCGCAAAAATTTGTGCCGAATATTTTCGAAGCAAAAGATGCGGACTACCAGAAAGCCACGCAGACCGTCTATCGTTCGAAACAATACCCGTCAAGCGTTGCAGTCGACTTTCTCCCTGCTAACCCGGCTCCCGGGCACAACTAAAAACAGCGAGGGAATCCACCACAGGGATCCCTCGCTGCTGCCTGCTAAGTTAATCGGTTACCAGATAAAGCGGAGGCCCAACTGCATCGTTCGGCTACCGCCATTGAATTGGTGATTGTTGAGGAACAAGTTGCCGGAGGTCACAAAAATATAACCGGCGCTCAGTGGGTTTGCGTTTGTGGTTTGATCGATCGTGCCGTTGTTCGTCGGCAAACCGATGCTGAAGTTCCGGTGGTTGAACGTGTTGTAAGTTTCCGCGCGGAACTGAACAGAGAAGCGTTCTGTGAGCCGCGTAGTCTTGAGCAGCGACATGTTCCAGATGTTCAAGCCAGGTGTCCTGACTGTATCTCTCCCGGCGTTCGCCAGCGCTCCGACTCCCGCTTGAATGAATCGCGCACTTGGATCGGCGGCCACGTAGCCGACGACGTTCGCATCAGTAGCGCAAGGTGAATTATCGGGATCCGTAATAATCCTGGTGATTCCGCCCGCGCCATCGTTGCAGACTTGATTGGCGATGCTTCCCGTCAGGCCAGAGCCGTTTGGATTGATGATGGTACGATCGCCAGCGGAGTCTCCGTTCGCGTTTGAATCGATACCAGACAGCGGAGTGACAGGTTGGCCGGATTCGGCTAGATATGTGCCGCCCCATTCCCATCCGTGTGCAAGGACCTTCACAAAGCTGTGGTCGGTGTGCACGTTGGGAATTTCATATAGGAAGGACAGCGCGAACTTGTGCCGGATATCCAATGCCGACAAGCCCCGTTCATTAGCGAAGTCAAAACCGTCCTGCGCGCGCCGCGGATTTACACGGCTGCTGAACAGCTCATTCGTGGAGTTGTCGATATTCTTCGAGAACGTATAATTTGCGCGAAGATAAATTCCCCGCGCGAATCGATGGATGAAATCGACCGAGCCGGAGTGGTATGTGCCGGAGCCAATGGGAGGAAACGTCGTCATGCTCCCCAGAAAACCATCCGCTGACAGCGGCAGAGGATTGTAATCGTCAAAACTCTGCAGCGTGCTGGCTGGGCTTGTGACCACCGCCGGCACGTCACTGGGATTGATGTACGTTGGAAGGGGCGCGATTCCTCCTCCCGCGAAATGGGGATCAAATGCGGACGCCGAGTTCAGCCTTCGTTGCACTGGCAACTCCAGGCTGCGAGTCCCGACGTAACGCGCTTCTACGCTGGTATTTCGGAAAAGTTCGTGCTGAACGCCCAATGTCCAGGTAATCACCTTCGGAGACACGTGGTCCGGAATAAGCGATTGCGTTGCAGCTCGAGCATCCGCTTGCGTGACGGGTGGAACGTTTACCTGCAACAAGCCGCCAAATTGCAGGAACCCTTGGCCAGCGGCGGGATTCGTGGGATTGGCAGCATCGAAAGTGGCGCACCACTGGGGCGCGCCTGCAAGCGCGCATGTGAGCCCTGGATTCTGTTCGGATTGCAGCTGCGGTGGCAGGCTGTTAATCGCAAAGTTGTTCGGCACGACGTCGTATGCAAGGCCAGCGCCGCCGCGAACCGCCCATTTTCCAGTGCCACGCGGGTCCCACGCGAATCCAAACCGTGGCATGAAGTTGTTAATGTCAGGCTTCGGGGCGCGGAAAATCAGTCCGAGAGCGGGATCGTCCGAAACGCCGTTGATGGCCTGCAGGTTTTCGTCTCGCGGAACGCCGCTATACTCATACCGCAATCCGAGATTCAAGGTCAGTCTTGGCGTAACCTTCCAGTCGTCCTGCACAAACCAGTAGAATGCGTTGTAGTTTTCCGCGACGCTGCCGGACCCTGCCCCACGGAGTGCGCCGTTAGCGCCCGTGGGCACAAAGTCGTTTATGAACTGGCCGAGCGAAGCGTAATCCCATTCTCCGCGAGCGCGCGGCAGAGTGTTGGTCGGTGAAATATATTTCCGTGCTTCTACGCCGAACTTAAACGTGTGCTTGCCGCGAATGTAAGAAATATTGTCCACCCACTGGTACACGTTCTGCGCATAACCTTGCGGCGCGAGTCCGTTCGGTCCGAGATTGCTGCCGAGTTCGTCGACTTCCACGTTTGGGAAGTTTTTGAAGCCGGAGGGCACCACTAGATTCGGGCCGTTGAGCCGCGAATAGGACGTCCGGAAATCATTGATCACATTATTGGCGATCGACCAAGCATCCGTGAAAATAATTTTCCGTGCATCTGAACTGTTCGTCCCGAGGAATTGTGTTTGCGGTTGCGAGGGATTGAAATCCGGCGCGCGGAATCTGTCATATAAAAAACGTCCGCGCAATTGGTGCTTACCAAGGCTCGCGTCCGCGTTGACGATGAAGTCATGCTGATTGGCGAAATTCGGCGCAATGGACTGAATCGTGCCCACCGGGATTGCTTGCCCGTTGACTAGAACCGTTCCATCAGCAGTCGGCGCCACCGGGAATTGCTGCAGTACGTCTGTGACAGCGCTGTCGTGCGCGAGCGACATCAGCGTCGCCAATCCATCGGCGGTCGGCGAGGAAAAACTTGGGCTCGACGACGCAAGCCCGTTGTTCTGGAATTCGTAGGCTCCATAGATGAAGAATTTATTGTGGACGATCGGTCCACCGGCGCTGGCGCCCGCCCGGTTGTAGTCGAAGCGGTCTTTTACACCGCGGTCCTTTTGCAAATTGTCGAATGCGTCGTAATTCCGATTGCGGTTATAACCCCATCCCGCACCGTGCCAGTTATTGGTACCGGACTTTGTCACAATGTTGAACTGCCCGCCAGCAGAATGCCCGTTCTCGGCGGTGAACTGATTGGTGAGTAGCGTGAACTCTGCCACCGATTCCTGAATCACAGGTTGAGTTGGGCCATTTGTATCTATCTTGTTGTCATCGACCCCATCAATTGAAAATCCATTGAAGCGCGGCCGCGTTCCGCCGATTGATCCGCCGGACCCGAGTACGCCACCCTGTTGCGTCGTTGTGCCTGGCGCGTACACCGCGAATTCCTTTACGTCACCTCCGGTGGTATTGATGGGGACATCCTGCACTGCGCGTCCGCTGAAAGTCGCTTCCAGAGTCGAAGATTCCGTCTTCACCAGATCCGCTCCCGCTTCTACTTGGACTGTCGCGGACACTGAACCCAATTCCAACTCGATTTTTGCTTCGGCGACTTGGTTCGAAGCCACCGCCACGCCCTTTTGTACTGCTTTCTTAAATCCGTCTTTCTCCGCGGTTACCGTGTAGGTTCCAACCAACAGGTTGGGGAACACATAAGTTCCCGCGCTCGAAGCCGACGTGGTCGCGGAGACCCCTGTAGCTTCGTTTTCCACGGTGACTTTTGCCTCTTCGATACTGGCCTGGCTTCTGTCTGTGATCGTTACGCGGAGCGTACCGTCCAGTCTTTGCGCTCGGGCCGCACTGCCCAGCAGGATACAGATCATTGCTGCCAGTGCCATGACAATCAGTCTGCGCATTGCGATGTCTCCTTCGAAATATCTCTGTGCAGGGCCGTACCCCTTCTCCGTTCGGCCTTCGCCGACGCATGCTGAGGTCGCAGCTTTTGCACAAATTGGTTGACATCAAAAGGCATCCGGACATCCAGCCCGGACAATTTGTCTCTTAATTTCGTCTCGAATTCGTCTTAGCCCGTATCTGCAGGGGGACAGGGGCGTTGCGGCATGAATATTGAGTCAAGGGGCTGAAGTCAGAGCCCTGATTACATAGAATTTAGAACTTTCTCGAAGTGATTAGTCCCTGGCATACCGTTTTTCAAACTACCTATGTTCTTTCGTAAGCTGCGCGCGATCTCTTGCTTTATGCAACATTTCCGGCAACTATTTCGTATCTATTCCAAACACTTTCGCGTTTTCTGCGTCTATTGGTTTAAGGGCGTGTGATGACTCCGAACTTCAGCTCAACTGTGGATTCCCCCATGGACTCAGGTCTGCTCCAGGACCCCCCCAACAAAGCGCGGTATCTGCGCTTCGGCCCTTTTCATATAGATCAGCAACGCCAGCAGGTTTTTCGTGGAGGCACGCGCCTGCGCCTACAGGGCAAGGTCTACCAGGTTCTGATTGTGCTGTTGCAAAAGCAGGGCGAAGTGGTCACTCGCGATGAGCTGAAACAGTCTTTGTGGCCGGCCGACACGCATGTCAATTACGATGCGTACGTCAACACCACGGTGAACAAGTTGCGGCAGGCGCTTGGCGAATCCACGGATAAGCCGCTTTATATTGAAACGATTCCGCGAAAGGGTTACAGCTTCATCGGCACCGCGGAATTTTCGGACGTTCCGTTTCCTGTCACCGCGGCGCCAAAATCCCAGGGGTCTGGATCTGCCGTTGCTGATGATAGCGCCCAAGAATCG
>QHYO01000406.1 GCA_003224135.1 Acidobacteriota bacterium
AACGAACTCTTCGACGAAACAAAGATTCCCTACTTTCGGATTTACGAACTTGGCGCGCTGCTTTCCCCGTGCGTCTATCTAACGCGCGGGCCGCGGCGAGGCTAACTCCCAACTTCCCGTGGGCAACCCCAACCTCAGTTATCACATTCCAACTGAGCAAGATTCAGGGGGTAAGTCCGATGTTTTCTTGTAAGATGGCATTTACCCTGTGCCTTTTCGTGTCTCTCTTTGCGCCCGTTACTCACGCACAGATGGCTTCGATTTCCGGGACAGTTACAGACCAAACCGGCGCGGTAGTTCCGCACACCAAGGTAAGCGCACGGAGCGACGAGACCGGCTTCTCGCGCAGCATGGAGACGGACGACAGCGGGACGTATCGAGTCTCCAGCTTGAGCCCCGGCACGTACGACGTCCTTATCGAAAAGGCCGGGTTCAAGGCTGTAGCCTTTTCCCGCGTCAAGTTGTCCGTGGACCAGGTCCTAACACTCGATGCAAGGCTCGCTCCGAGCGCCATCGCCGAGAAGGTGACCGTCAGTGGAGAGTCCGTTGCATCCGTCAACCTGAACGACGCCCAGATTGGAAACGTCGTCAGCAGTCAGCAGATCTCGGACTTACCACTCGTTCTGCGAAACCCGTATCAACTCGTCCTACTTTCGCCCGGAGCTGTCCAGAGTAATTCCTTGCTGCAAGGTTTCTCAGTGAACGGCTCTCGCGAGCGAAACAACAATTTTCTCCTCGACGGCACCGACAACAATGACGCTGAAATTCCCGGGTTGTCCCAGCCGCAGCCCGGATTGACCTCTCTCAACCCGGATGCCGTCCAGGAATTTCGCGTCCTCACGAACAACTTCCTTCCCGAGTTTGGCCGCAACACCGGAGCCGTGATTGACATCGTGAGCAAGCGCGGCACGAACGATTTTCAGTTCGACCTCTACTGGTTTGGACGCTATGACGCGCTGGGCGCGCGCGACTTCTTTAATCACCAACTGGATTCCACGGGGAATCCCGTGCCAAAGGATTCTTACGTTCGCAACACCTTTGGAGGCTCTGCAGGCGGGCCCATCAAGCGCGACCGAACTTTCTGGTTTGCCAACTACGAAGGCGAACGCTTCGCCACGACACTTACCAACACCACTACCGTGCCGAGTGCTGCATTCAAGACCGGAAACCTTTCCTTTAGCGGCCAGCCCATTGATGTCAGCACGCAGGGTTCTCCAAATAACATCTTCGGTCTTCCCCTGGACCCAACCATTCAGCAAATTCTAGCGTTATATCCGTCACCGAACGGACCGAACGTGGATGATGCTCGCGGCCTTTTGTTTTATCCCAGCGCGTCCACCACCATCGGCAACAACGTCACGGCCGCCGTCGATCACAGGTTCACCGTGAACGAAAATCTTGCGATTCGCTACACCCTTAATCGCTTTGAAGATCCCAACATCGCTCACACGGATTTCCTTCCTGGTCTTGGCGGCACCGGAACCCTGCAACGCAGGCAAAACGCGTCTCTTCATCTAACATCCATCCTGGGTCAAAGACTTGTGAATGAATTGCGCTTCGGAGGAAACCGCATCAATTTCCCGTTGACTTGCCAGGGTCTCGAAGTCTTTGACCGCTTCAGCCAGCTTGATTCTTTTGGCCGGGGCCTCGATTTTCCGCTGCCCGGTCTCTCCGGTTTCGGCTGTTTGTTTCTCGTGGACCGGGACAACTCAAAACGTTTCAGCGGCACGTACACGTTGGGCGATGCCGTTACCTGGGTGAAGGGTCAACACACCTTTAAGATGGGCTTTGAGTTCCGTGACGTCTACTCGAACAGTACCAACAATTTCCTTTCCCGGACCACGCTTGACTTCAACAACTTCTCTAATTTCGGAGTCCCCGCATTTCAGACAGGCAATCCGGCTGTGGATTCCAGCGCCACGCTGCAAAACATGGTTTGGTCTCTCTTCGGCGCAGTCGGATCGCAAACGCAAGCGCAGTTCTTTGACAAAGGCGGCAATCGCACGGCCGATGATCTCCGAGGAGTCCGCCAGCAAGAATTCAATGCGTTCCTGCAGGACTCTTACAAGATCCTGACGAACCTAACGTTGAGCTATGGCTTGCGCTACCAGTTCAACGGCGTTCCTTCGGAAGTCAATAATCTGCTTTCGACGCTCTTCACGAGTCCCAGTGGCTCGGCCCCTTTCACCTTCCAAATCGCAGGGGAAGAACACGGATTGCCTCCGCTCTACAAAAACGATTGGCACGATTTCGAACCGCGCATTGGATTGGCTTGGGATCCCTTTAAGCACGGAAAGACATCGCTCCGGGCGGGTTACGGCATTTTTCACGACCGAGTCTTCGGCCAGTTGCTGGGGCTAACCCGCGGCAACCCGCCATTCCAACAGATCTTCTTTGCCCCTCTCTTCAATCCGATATCGGGCGGGCCCGCGGTTACGAATCTGCCCCTGCCGCCAACTCTCACTGCGACACCCGTTGTCAACGATGGCGCGGGCATTTTGCCCTTCCTCGTAGACCCGCGTCTGCGCATGCCCTACAGCCAAAGCTGGAACCTTGGGTTTCAGAACGAACTGCGGCCTAATTTGCTCATCGAAGTGAACTACGTGGCGTCAAAAGGCACGCGCCTGCTTCGCCTGGTGGATGGCAACCCGCCGCAGCCCGCGCTTGTTGCGCAGCTCGAAGCTTTTTGCGTCCCCTCCAATCCAGCAAACCAGGGTTTCAACACTCCCAGCGGTCAGTGCGACCAAACGACTCTACAGTTTGACAATCTCTGGTTTGGCGCGGAGACCGGCCGTCTGCCCTTTGATGCAGTGAACAATAATGCCTTCCTCCATGCGGAACTCTATACGAATCGAGCTTCTTCGATCTACCACGCCCTTCAAGCGACTGTCACCAGGCGTCTGGCGCATGGATTGGCCGTCCAGGCTGCATACACGTGGTCGCATGCCATTGATAACGCCTCCGATCCGCTTGTTCCCTCGACGGGCAACCAAGAGTTCCCTCGCAACTCTTTCGATCTCGCAGCCGAGCGAGGCAACTCGGATTACGACGTGAGGCAACGCCTCGCCCTGAATTACACTTGGAACTTGCCAGTCGGTCGAGGGCACAAGTATTTTTCCGAGGGAGTACGAGGGAAGATTCTCGAAAGCTGGCAATTCGCCGGCATTACGACTTTCTCCAAGGGCCTTCCTTTCGATGTTTTCACGGACCTAGACACGGCACACACAGGGGAAATCCAGCGAGCGGATCTCAATCCGAACGGCGCCCTCGTTCCAGTAACGAACCCGCGTACACAGAGCGGTCCGAATCTTGGGCTTTTCTCTGACCCTCCATTTGGTCGGGAAGGCAATCTCGGGCGCAATCGGTTTACCGGTCCGGGAATCAACAATTGGGATATCGTTTTGCAAAAGACCTTCACCATCTCCGAGCGCGCCGATCTGGAATTTCGGACTGAGGCCTATAACGTCTTCAATCGGGTTCAGTTGGGCCAGCCCGATAACCGCACTTCGGATCTCTCTTCGTTCGGCCAATCAACCTCGGAGGTAAGACGCTCCGATGGAACGTCTGGCGCGAGGCAGATCCAAATGGGAGTCAAAATTCGCTTTTGAGCCCGCCCAGCGTCTCCGCTTTAGAAATGTCTCGCCGCGGGGAACTTTAACCCCACAGGTCTAAACCAGCCAGACTCGGGAATTAAGTTGGTGGACGTGACCGGGATCGAACCGGTGACCCCCTGCTTGCAAAGAATCGGAGCCCTCTCTAATGGCTCCGTCCACTATTTTGGTTTCCAATGCTTTCAACAATTTCGGGAATCTGCTTTTCGCTCGAAGCTAAACCCAATGCAATGAAAACATTTGATTCGTGCACAGTTCGTGCACAGTCGCCAATTTGCATCGGCGATCGAAGTTGCAGTTCCGTTGACCAGAACGTCTGCCTTCTAAGCGCAGCCGCCAGTTCCTCCAAAACCCAACTGCTTCGGAGGAGGCAGCCATTATCGACGGCAAAAGAATTTCCAAAGAACACTTGATGAAAGTCATCCGCGAGAGCTTTTTTTCAGAACCTCTCCTCGCTTCATATAACCGAATATCTTTGGCAGATTTGCCGAGGGGTACAACTCTTCTCGAAAAGAAAATGGCGCTGGTGGTGTAAACACTTCGGAGATTGCTTTGCTTAAGGACTTCAAGTTCTCAGCCGAAAAAATGTTGCAGGAATGGATGTGGAAATACGGCCTGAGGAGGCTAGCCGCCGGTATGACCACATGCAGTTTCTTGTTAAGGCCGATTGTTTTGAGGCCTCCGCCCGAACAAAATCGACGTCAACGCTTTACGGCCCAGCAATGTTGGCCCGCCTCCGTGAGAACCTCAGGACAACAAGCAACACGCCATCTCTAAAGTTCCCCGCCATGGGCGTAACCTACCATCTCTACCATCTGCTTTGTGTCTCAAAATGAGGGAGGCCAGAGCCCTCTCTCGATCAGTTATTCGGCTACTGATTGCGGTTCTCGGCCGTATAGTGGCCTTGCAGATACAGAATGATTCTCTTCGTGTTGTCCTCAGGAATCCCTGCGCCGAAGGTTTTGTTCATCTTGTCCACCTCGGCTTCCCAAGTCGCTGCGGGAAGCGGCGGTTGCATAGTGATGTAGCGCGGGCCGTGGCAGGTGTTGCAGTAAATCTGGACATCCTGGAGGCCGTTCCCCGGAATGAGATCCACAGCAGGCACCGGATACGCGGAAACCTGGTAGTTCGCATCCGGCAAAAGCTGGATCGGCGCGGCCTGCCGCAAGCTTCCGAGTTCTGCTGGAGAGTAGTAGCCTTTTTTGAATTCGGCATAAACGACGCCCGCCGCCATCGCCAGGCTGCACACCACAGGAAAAATCCCTAGGACTCTATTTTTCATGGAGGCTCTCCCCTTAGCTCGCATTTCCCACCGATATTTCCTGCCTCTCGATCCGATTCCACAGATACCCTCCAGGATTCCAGACCGGCTCGTCGAGCTGCGTGTTACCTTTTTCATCGGTCGCGCGCACGGCAAGCGAATAACGCGCTGGCGACTTTCCGGTCCACGCCGCCTCCCACGTGCGAAAGGAGTACGCGCCATGGTCCTCTCCGAGTTTTGCCGCCATCCAGCTCTTTCCCCCATCATCTGAAACTTCCACCCCGTTTATGCCGCCAAACCCACTGAAAGCGATACCGCGCAGCGTCACGTTCATTCCCGCGGGAATCTTCGAAGCTCCATCGGGCGAGATGAGGAAAGATCGCACAGGGAGCCGCCCGATCGGCACCATCTTTACCCTGCCTGCCTTCACATCCTCGGGCGTTGTATTCCCACGTTTCGTATCCGGCACGCGGTATGCGGTCTTCACCCAGAAATTTTCGTCCGGCGCGCTGAGAACGCGAATCCACGTCAGACACTTGGTCCAGTACGTCGAAAAATATCCGGGCACCACCAGTCGCACCGGAAATCCATTAAGCATCGGCAGCGGCTCGCCGTTCATCAGGTATGCGACAATGCATTCGTCCAGGACAGGATTCCCAAGATCGAGCGATTTGAGAAAAAGATTCGACCCCAGACCCGCTGGGCCCGCTCCGGTGTCAAGGCCCTGAAACTGCACCATCAAAGAGCCGCTCTTTACACCGGCCCTATCGAGAAGCTCGCGCAGCCGCACCCCGGTCCACATCGCGTTCCCCATCGCGCCGTTGCCCCATTGACCGCCAGGCACGCGCGGTTGCAGCCGGCTGCGGCTGTTGCCGGAGCACTGATTTACCGCCGCGAGTGACACAGCTTTGAACTTCTGCATCAACTCGGGAAGGCTCAGCGCAACCGGTTTGTTGACGTTCCCCTCGATCTGCAGCTTCCAGTTTTTCAGATCCACTTCGTTCGGGATGCCTTCGAGATGCCAGCGCACATAAAAAGCTTCGTTGGGTGTGAATGCCGAGCGGAAATAATGGCGCGGCGTTTCCAGCTGAACGGGCCGGTCCGTCAGCAGAATCAAAGGAACTTTTTGCGGTTCGGTCACATAGGGACCGACAGAATTCCAATGTGGATTTGCCCCCGGCCCGGTGAAAGTCTCAATCGCTCTTCCCCGAGCCGGTTCCTGGGCCATCGTCACGTCCGGTCGTAGCCATCGAGTGGCGGCGATTCCACTACTCGCCACGCCCAAAATCTTCAGCAGACCTCGCCGAGAAAGACATCGCTCTGTCACATTCATAGGGCACCCTCCAACTTGCAGACTATTGGCCAGGGCGGTGAGAGGTGTCAACCCGCTTTTGATTAACCTTCCTGGGTCGCTGCCTTTTATAAGAAAAGGGGGAAACCCGCACGCCGGTCCTTCCTTAATCATCCGGAAGTTTCGATTTAACTTCATCTTTTCGTCAAGCATGGGCCGGCCGCGTTGTCCTTCTGCCGGTTGACGGCTCGGGAGTAATCCACTTGATTTCACAACAATGTCGGCTCCTCGACCTTCTTCCAGGGGGGACCCACGCACGCGCGCGTGCAATTTTAACTCGTCTTCAATAGTATTTATGGCCAGTTTGGCGTGACCGTTGACACTTCACGAGGCATGAGCCGCTCACCAGTGCGCGGGTTCGCTTCGCGGCGGGATTACTTCAGGTCGCCGCAGACCGGCAATTGGTTCGGGACGAGGAGTTCTCGCTGTCATACAGCGTCGAGCATCGGATTCTTGATTGTATGTAGGCCAAATCAGGAGGGCCGGCATAACACACCTGGATCCTCTTGCTGTCGAAGCTGAGCATGGGCTCTCCATTGATAGACGTTCAGCGCGGTTCCTTGCTATTCCACAGGTGGACCACTGCAGCGGTTTCTGCAAGACAGAGAACACTCTAAAGCAAGCTGCTGATTTTCCATTTCATGTCGGGGACCACGATCGATTTCTTCTTCTCTCCCCTGTGGCGCAGCTAATTGCGCGTTTAGGTCTTGGGTTTTTCGCGCCGTGGTCTTTTCGGAGCACACACGTCGAGCTATCTCGGGCAACGAGAGGCTAATACTAGGCTGCGCCACAGGACGACTGCTCAATTCACCCGAAGCCTTACGCTTGGCGAACGGCTTCCTGTAAGTTTTCGAACCGGTAGGGTGCTAATCACGCAGGAGTCTGTTCACGCATGCCCTCAGCGTTGACGCGCAGCGCTGGAGTTA
>QHYO01000407.1 GCA_003224135.1 Acidobacteriota bacterium
GAATACACACGGCTAGTGCGAACGGCGGGAATGTCTTGCCAACCTGCGGTAAAACTCATCGCGCGATATTCGTCGCGCGCCTGGCTCGCAGTGTAACCGCACGGAGCGACGATCAAGATGTCCGGTTGAGCGGAGACGACATCATCGGGACTCACGCGAAATGACGGCGTGCGCGGCTTTGCGAACACGTCGCGGCCGCCCGCCCGCTCGATCATTTCGGGAATCCAATGTCCGCCGACATAGACAGGTTGCAGCCATTCGAGAAACGCGACGCGTGGGCAGTCGTTCGCGCACTGGCTCTGCCGATCGTCGTTCATGGACTGAATTTGCCGTTGGTCATTCATCGACTGAAGTTGCCGTTCAATCGCACCCAGTTTTTCGCCAATCGTTTCGAGAAGGTTTTCGGCCGCATGTGGGCGGAAGGTTTCTTCGCCGACCCAGAGAATATCGCGCCAGACATCGCCAAGATCGAGCGGATTGAGACACAGAACTTCGGGGCGCTGATCGAAATCGGAGAGCACTGCGGCAAGATCTTCAGGAGAAGCGGCGCATACGTGACATAAATCCTGCGTGACGATTAGGTCGGGCGAGAGGCTGCGCAGCGCTTCGGCATCGACAGAATAAACGCTTTCACCGCGCGCGCTGAATTCACGAACAAGGCGGTCAATTTCGGCTGGCGAGGCGTCTTTGGGGATGCGCGAATGGATGACAACCTTTTTGGAGCGTGCGGCCAGGGGAAAGTCGCACTCGTGGCTGACGCCAACGATCTGCTCATCAAGTCCTAGCGCAAAGAGGATTTCCGTGGCGGAAGGGAGCAACGACACGATGCGCAGAGGAGCCATTTTGCGAACTCTAGCACATTGCAGGTTAGCTGGGGCAGGTTGGCGGCTATTTGTACAGAAAATAGCGCCGGCGGGTTTTGTCGTATTCGGTGACCGCAGGCTGCCAGGAGATCACGATGTCCGCCGCAGGAACTCCGTCTTTCAATTTCTGCACGGTTTCGGCGTTGCCGAGCAACGCGATGGATTTGGAGGCATCAAAATTTTCGGGGTACATCTTCTGGAGCAGGATGGCAATTTCGAGCCCCATTCTCATGGCGCGCACAGCCGCCCGGTCTACGATGCGAATCGCGACTCCCCCGCAGCGCCTGCCCGCATAGAGGCCGCTTACGGGGATGAACGGCTGCGCGACGAATCTGAGTCCCGGCAAATGGATTGTGTCCAGTGCAGCCGCGACTTTCTCGCCGTCGATCCACGGCGCGCCAAATTCTTCGAATGGCGCTTCGGTGCCGCGGCCCACGGAAACTCCGGCATTTTGCAGTATCTCAAGTCCCGGATAGGCGATGGAGCCCTTCATGGTGCGAAGATTGGGCGAAGGCGGAATCCAGCGTAGACCGGTACTCTCAAAAAAATAGTTGCGGTGCCAATTCTTCATGGCAATTACGTGCAAGTCAGCGTTGATATGATTTTCGGAATTGAAATACTGCGCGAGTTCTCCAATGGTCAATCCATACCGCACCGGAATCGGAAAATACGCAACGAAGTTTGTCTTGTCGGGATCGAGAATCGGGCCTTCGACGATTTCGCCGCCGATGGGGTTGGGCCGATCCAAAACGTAAAATGCAACGTTGCGCTTCGCGGCCTCTTCCATGCAGTAAGCCATAGTCACGGTGTAGGTGTAGAAGCGAACGCCGGCATCCTGAATATCGAAGACGAGTGTGTCCACGCCCTTCAGCATTTCGTCTGTGGGGCGGAGCGTTTCGCCGTACAGGCTGAAAACCTGCAAGCCAGTGGACGGGTCCTGGGCGGAAGAAACTCGCTCGTCCGACTGGCCGGACAAGCCGTGCTCCGGACTGAAGATTGCTACGATCTGAACGCCGGGCGCATGCGCTAGTGCGTCAATCGTGGATTTCCCCTGTGAATCGAGGCCTGTGTGGTTGGTAATGATGCCAATGTGTTTGCCATGCA
>QHYO01000408.1 GCA_003224135.1 Acidobacteriota bacterium
CCGACCGCATCGGAGTTCCTTGCCACACCAACTCCCCCCGCCAATATTTCAAAATTACTTCCCGCAAAAAATATCCCGCACCATGCAGCGCAAAAATCGGATGCTGCCAAAAATCCCCCCAGGGTTTAACGGTCCACCCTAGGTACGCTATCTTCGCTTTCGACCCGGTCGAATCCCCGGTCACCGCTCGATTGCGAGCCATCCATAGTACTGGCGGAAGGGCCGCCGCCATCGCGCCCACGCCGATCGCCCAGAAATCCCGTCGCACTTTTTCATGTTGAATATGTTTTCTCGCAAGGACGTATAGAACCGCCGTTAAAACACCAAACAAAACGAAATTCGACACATCCGTCAAGAAAGCGAGCCCCGTTACAGCACCTCCCGCAACCAACTCAAGTCTCCAGTCTTTTCTTTCTCTATCGCTCGAAACAGCAACAATAGCGCCACTGTCACCAGCAGCGGCGACAAAATATCGCGATTCGCACCGAAAAAAACATCCTGCGGAAATACTGCCAACAATCCGGGCACCGCAACACATGAAAAAGTATTCTGTGGATAGACTTCCCTCACAAAGAAAAATGCAATCCAAATAAGAACTCCGTATAAAATCGCATTCAAGAATCGTACCCAATACGCCAGCGCCCAATCCTTTATGCCCAGCAACGCCCCCAGCTTGTACCAGACTCCCGCAACCGCATAGTAAACCGGCGGCGACTGCGCTTCGGTCACCGGCTGCGTCAGCCAATAATTAAGGCGCCTCTCAAATTGCAACTCCCGCACCTGCGGCGCAAGCTCCGCACTGGAACGTCCATGCCCACCGCATGCAGTCGCTGCCGCGAAATCAGATATTCCGGCGATCCATATAATGCAAAAACCCGCGCCATATCCGGATCAGAAAGCGGCGACACTTTTCCGGGAACCATTCCCCGCGAATAGTTCCTCACTGTCTTCAGGTGATCTTGCTCGTCGAGGGTATTGAAGAGCGGAAATCCCGCGCAAAAAATCAGAATGCGCAAAAATGCGTAGGAGCAAATCGCCGCGACGATCAGGTTTTGCTTGCTCCGCAGGAACTCTTCGATCCGATCCGTGCGAACCTGTGGCCGAGCTCTGTTCGGCGATGTTCATATTTTTTCGAGACTCTCTTCACCATAGCACCTCGGTTCCAGTCTCTAGCGCGGTTCCAGCGGGCAAGGTATCGCGTCTGATGTAACATTTCGAGCACGGCTGCTCTCTTGTAGACCCGGCACATAAATAATGCTCAGCGGCATTTCGCCATTCGCTTGATTCGCGATAAACTAGACCTATCGCTAAAATGGAAGTAATTTCTCAAATCGAATCATCGCTGCCCGTCAGCTCGGAAACCCATCCTGGACTCGTCGCTGTCGCTATGTCTGGCGGCTTGGACTCATCCACTGTAGCCGCCGTTCTGAAGCAACAGGGCCGCCCGGTCATCGGCCTAACTATGCAACTCTGGAATCAGCGACGCCTCCCTGAACTTCAGGGCGCCCTCTCCGATCAAAGCCCGGCACAGCACCGCTGCTGCTCGCTCGACGATGTCTATGACGCCAAGCGCGTCGCGCAGCATCTCAACTTTCCCCATTACGTCGTCAACTTTGAATCACAATTCGAAGACCGCGTCGTGCGCCCGTTCGTGCGGGACTATCTCAGCGGACGCACTCCCATCGCCTGCACCAACTGCAACACCGATGTGAAGTTCGAACCGCTCCTCCGCATGGCTCGCCAAATCGGCGCCGATCGCCTCGCTACCGGGCACTACGCCCGCATCCGCCGCAATGAATCCGCCGGCCGCTTCCAACTTCTTCGCTCTCTCGATGCTACAAAAGATCAGTCGTATTTTCTGTGGGGACTTTCGCAACAACAGCTCTCGCGCAGCGAATTCCCGCTCGGCGAACTGTCCAAAGACGAAGTCCGCGAAATCGCCCGCCGCGCCGCGCTTCCCGTAGCCGAAAAGCCTGACAGCATGGAGCTGTGCTTCGTGCCCAATGGAAATTACGTGCAATTCATCCACGCCTACGTGGCGGAAAGTAAGATTCCGCTCAGCTCCGGCGAGGGCAATATCGTCACCGAATCCGGCGAAGTTCTTGGCCGCCACAGCGGCGTCCACAATTTCACCATCGGTCAGCGCAAAGGTCTCGGCTTCGCGGCGGGCAAACCGCTCTACGTCCTCGCCATCGAACCGCAAACCAATCGCGTCATCGTCGGTGACGACGATTCGCTCCGCACTACTGCGTTCGAAGTACAAAATGTAAATTGGATTTCGATCCCCCAGCCGTCTCGAGCAATCCGCGCCACCGTGAAAATCCGCCACAAGCACGAACCCGCAGCCGCCACCGTCGAAGCTCTGCCTGACTCCCGCGCGCGCATCACTTTCGATTCTCCGCAACGTGCCGTCACGCGAGGCCAGGCCGCCGTCATCTATTCGAACGACGTAGTCCTTGCAGGTTCCTGGATCAGCTGAACCTGGCTCTCATAGTCGGTCTACAATTTCATCCTTCGTAAGGGTCCTGTCTTAGGTTTTGCTCTTTATGCGGTGGGCCTGATGCCGTTTTTCCGTCGCGCCGCCGGAACTCAGCAGAATAAAAAAAAGCGCGACCCTCGCCACGCCTTTTTCGCTTTTCGAATTTCGCTTTTCGTTTTTCCGCTTCTAAATAAACAACTCCTCTTCCTGCTCCGCCGAAGGCTCCGGACTGCCAGAGCTCCTCCCCTTCCGTGCCCTCAACAAATCCAGCCCTACCTTGATTCCTTGCACCAGCGCGGACGCTTTCTGGACCGGCCGCCAAAAACTCTGCTTGAATTGTGTTCCCGCATCTTCCACGGCTTCCATAGTCCCGGTCAGAATACGGTCGATGTGCAGGAGCTGTCCGCGAAAACGGTCCGCGGCATCGGTGAACACCCGATCCACTTTTTGCGCCTGCCCGCGCGCCAAATACACGATATGAGCGGCATCGCTCACCAGCGTTGCAATTTTCGGTTGTGTGTCATCCAGCAAAATCTGGACACGCGTCAGGATCGGTCCGGTCCGCTCATGCAGATCCGTCACCGTTTTTTCCAGCTTCTGCATCGTGCGTCGCGTCGTGAAAAACAGTGCGGTCAAGACCGCCACTTGCAACACCACCGCGATCGCAATCACCACTCCAACCCAATTTTGCATGCCCGCCCCTTCGCTTTTATGAAGCGAAATCCGCCGAACATCTCTTAGCTACAACTATGATTTCGACGCCTCACGCCGGTACGCCTCCCGCGCGCCGTCCACCGCCGCCGTAATCGTTTCCTTGTGCCGCGAAGCCGCATCCTTGCCTCGCTCGACCAGATCGTCGGCCCGCTCCCGCAGTTCGCGCGCCTTTTTCTGCGCATAGTCGCGGCCCTCGTCAGCCTTGTCGGATAAAAATCTCCGCGTCTCTTCGCCCGACTTCGGCGCAAACAACACCCCCACCAGCGCACCGACACCCAATCCGACCAAAAAATACGAAACCTTGGATCCAACGTTGTCAGCCATGTCTACCTCCGACACGCAACGTAACACAGGGGCTTGCAGGCTTACAATACATCCTAACCACTACATCGGCCAGATGGTGGTTATGGATGCTCCTGCAATTTCGCCAGTTCTGCCACGACCTTCTCAGCTCTGCCCCGCGGTATCAACTCGCTCAATCGCTCGACGCCCGCTCGCTGCACATTCGTCACGCTTCCAAACTCCTTCAGCAATTTCCGCGCGGTCTTTTCCCCAATTCCCGGAATGCCTTCGAGCGCGCTCTTCGTTTGCCGCCTCCCGCGTCGTAGCCTGTGAAATGTCACTGCGAAGCGGTGCGTCTCATCACGAATCCGCTGGATCAGATGTAGCACAGGTGAATGTCGCTCCAGCACGATCGGCTCGTTTTCCTGCCCGTACACGTACAAAATCTCCTCCTTCTTGGCAATGCTTGCCAACGCTTGATTGATGATTCCCAGCGATTCCAGCGCTTCGGCCGCCGCATGCAGCTGTGCAATCCCTCCATCGATCAAGATCAGTCCCGGCATCGGCCTTTTTTCTTCCTGCAGCCGCTTGTACCGTCGTGTCACCACTTCGCGCATGCTCGCGAAATCATCATTTTGCCTGTACACCTGCAGCGGCGAATCACCGTTGCCTGCTCCGCCACCGTTATTTTCCGCGCCGCGAACAATAAATTTCCGGTAGTCCGACTTCTTCATCCGGCCTTTTTCCCACACCACCATCGAAGCCACTGTATCGCTTCCCTGAATATGCGAAATGTCGAAACATTCGATGCGTTCCGGCTCCTCCACCAGATTCAGAGCGTTTTGCAGAGCCTCGCCAATCGCCTTCGAGGTTGGCTTCATGACGCGAAATCTATGCTCAAACGAATGCGCCGCGTTGTTCCTTACTAGATCCAGAATTGCCCGTTTCTGCCCGCGTTGCGGCGTAAAAATCTCCACACGATGCCCCCTCCGCTCGGTCAACATCTCTTCCAGAATCTCCCGATCTTCAAACTCTTCCGGTACATGAATCGCTTTCGGTAAATATTCCGCTTCCAGATATAACTGCTTCAACAGCGAAGGTACGAACTCCTTCGCATCGAATGCGTCCAGGTCTTCCCAATAAAATTCCCGGCGATCCACCACCTGCCCGCCACGCAAGTGAAACAAATTTGCCGCCACCAGCGGCGGCTCCGCGTGATACGCCAACACGTCCGTATCGTCGCCCTGCGCAGCTGCGATTCGTTGCCGCTCTTCAATATCTTGGAGCGTCCGCAACAAATCCCGATAGGACGCGGCCTGTTCGTACAATTCCTTCTCCGCCGCTGTCGCCATTCTTTGTTCCAGGCTCTTGATCAAATCATGCCGCCGCCCTTCGAGCAGCATCTTTACGTCGTGCGCCGCTTCCGCATAGCGTTCCTCGGTCGTTAGTCCAGCCACGCACGGACCCAGGCACCGGTGAATGTAGAATTGCAGACACGGCCTTGCATGCGTGCGGGTCAAATCCACGGTGCAGGAAGGAACCAGGAATCTTTTGTGAACAAAATGCAGAATCCGCCGCGCCAGGCCTGCAGGGAAATAGGGGCCAAAATACAGCGAACCGTCCTTCCGGATTCTCCGCGTAA
>QHYO01000411.1 GCA_003224135.1 Acidobacteriota bacterium
TGTCGGATAATGAACGTTGGGTGCCGAAACGTCATGGAAGACGCAGCCCGCCGCCTCCGTCACGCTCGACGTGCAACTCGCGCCTGATTTTTTTGCCAATGCATACAAGCTGATATTTGCATTTCCCTGACGCGGCCTTCCGCCGTGTGCCGCCGCATACTGGTTCACCAGAGCCATCATCCCCGCGAACACCGGCGCCGACGCGGATGTGCCCCCAATAATGTGAAACGTGTAGGCCGGAGTGCTCAAGTCGCACGATTGCACTCCAGTCAAATCCGCCTGGCAATACAAATACCCGCTTCCTTCAAAGCCAGGACTCGCGAATAAAGAAATATCCGGCTGATCTCGATGGTTATCGTTCGGCACGCCAGTCACGCCCATTTGCCACTTTGGCTTCGCATAAACAGTGCTGGCCCCTCCGCTTCCTGCGACGATGTTCACCGATCCGTCCGGCGCCGATGGTCCGCATCCAGTCAGCCCCAGCTGCGAACAATTTTCATTCCACGGAAACTCTGGGATGTATCCCTTCGCTGAGGTGCCCGTCACCGAGTCGTTCGTCGTGTTCCAATAAGTGGTTTGCCGGTTGTATTGATTGAAGTCCGTCCCGCCTACTGAAATATTGAACGGCGTGCTCGCGAGCCCGCTCACTGCCAGGCCGTGTGTCGCGGTCGTCTGGTTGTTGAAATCGTCGCAGCCCGCTGATCCGCCATCACCAGAGGAGACCACCACGGTGATGCCCTGCGCTGCGGCTTGTTCCCACAAGCCGTTGTAGAATGCGCTTCCCGCCGTGCCCAAATTCTTTTCGCATTCCCCATAGCTCACGCTCATCACGTCCGCAAGGTTGTGCTCGATGATATAAAGCGCAGATAGATCAATTCCGGCCGACGCTGGAGTCGACGCTGATACCCCAAACTGTACGGTCGCTCCCGGGGCCACCGCGCCGGACCATTGAACGTCCAGATCCGATTCCGACTCCTCATCCTGCGAAGTGATTCCCGGGTCCATTCCGTTCAAGATAATGTTCGTTGCCGAAAAATTATTGGGCAGTCCGAAAATTGTTCGAAAATCAGCGACGTCTTTGGGATTGATCTGAGTCTCGCCTACGATCGCTATCGTTTGCCCGGTGCCGTCATTTCCGCTCGCAAGAAGGGGCTTGGTGTTGTAGATCGTCGCGAAATCTCCCGGCCCCACTCCATAGAAATTTCCGCTGTAGTAGGGATTCGGAAACGTAAACACTGGCTGCAGCGTGTGGCCGTCGGCGCCTCTTTGCACATCCCCCCGGTACCGCGCATGAGACTTTCTGGGGAAATTGTGGAGCGACACGACGCCAGCCACCACGGGCGCCAGTGCCGCCGGGATTTGCGGATCGTTCGCATTGGCGACGTAAACGGCTCCATCCACCTGAAAATTCTCAATCTGTGTGCCAAACGCCCGGCGCACCTGGCCCGCACTCGCGCTGAACTCAATTGCAGTTCGTCCTGCGGACACGCGCAAGTTCTCGAATCCTTGTGAACTCAGCCAGTCCGTTACCGCCTGAAGATCCGCGTCAGAAGGCCCGAATTGGTTGCCGAACCCATCTGGCGTCAACCACGCATGATAATTCGGAGACGATTTGTCTTGTTGCGCCTCCACCAAAGCCTGCAGAGCCGTTTCCTGATCCTCGCTCCGTTTCAGCAGCAGCAAAATGCGGTCCATCCGCAGTGAATCCGCAACTGCTCCGCGGCTGTAAGCCGCGCGCGCACGCGGATGCACGTTCCCCGCAAGGGTCACTCGCACATTTTCATCCGGCTTGCGCGTCACTCGATTCGGAACCGCGCCAGAACTCTGACCTGCCTCGCTCTTGACCGCGAACAAACACACCATCACCAACGCACACCCAAGAGGGAGCAGCCGTCGGGAAAGCTTCATTTGTGGTACCTGGTTGTCCTGACTCTGCGGGTTCCTTCTCGCCGCCCGAAAACCGCGGCTGCACCTCGTTACTTTGAGGAGACAGCTGCGTGGTCCGCCACAAAGCCAAGAGACGGGCAAGCTTTTAAAACGCGTGGAGGGTACCACAAAATGAAGGGTAAGACGAGGTACTTACCGAAAGGGAAGAGACCGCAGATCCACATTGCCGCCGGAGAGAATGATCCCAATCTTCAGCTTTCCCGGACGTGAACGATCTCGAGAAATCAACTGAATCGTCTCGGGTTTCAGCACCGGTGCAAGTGCAATCGCCGACGACGGTTCGGTAACCACTTTCAGCCGCTCCCAAATCAGTGCCATTGCATAGACGATCTCTTCTTCGCTGACCAGAAAGATTCCAGCAAGCTGCTTCTGCAGAATCGCAAACGTTCGCGGCGCCAGCGAAGCGCGTAATCCGTCCGCAATGGTGTCGCTCGATTCGAGCGATTGCAGCGTCCCTGTTTCGATCGACCGGTAGGCATCATCGGCTTTCGCCGGTTCGCAGCCATAGACGCGAATTTCAGGCTGTATGTGTTTCGCGCTCAGCGCGGAGCCACTTAACAATCCGCCGCCGCTCACGGGAGCAAGCAACGCATGCAACTCGCCTGTTTCTTCCAACAGCTCTTTCGCAGCCGTCGCCTGCCCGGCGATGATTGAGTCGTCGTCATAAGGATGGATCATCGCCGCGCCGGTTTCCGCTTGTATGCGCGCTGCAGCCTCATTTCGCGCGGACACTCTCGGTTCGCAAAAAGTAATCTTCCCGCCATACGCTTCTACAGCCCTGCATTTCACCGCAGGCGCATTCTTCGGCATCACAATCCACGCCGGAATTCCGCGCCAAGCTGCCGCACAGGAAACCGCGGCAGCGTGATTCCCACTCGAATGTGTCACGATTCCGCGCGAAGCTTCCTCGTCACTCAACGAAAATATCGCGTTGGTCGCGCCGCGAATTTTGAACGATCCGGTCTTCTGCAGGTTCTCGCATTTGAAAAACAATTCCGCCCCGCACATCGCATCGAGTGTCCCCGATCGCAGTACCGGCGTTCTGTGTATCCTCGGCGCGATTCGCTCGTGGGCCGCCTCAATGGCGTCCCACGTCGGCTTTTGCGGTTGTGAGCTGGCTGTGCTGGACATTCCTAGTGCTCCGCGCTCTCTTTATTTCATCCCGGATGCTCGAGATGATACGAATCTCGCGATTGAATCACTATAACTTTGTGGGGAAGATTTTGCTGCCGTCGAGCCTTCCTAACGCGTCAGGAACGTCTAGTGGTTGCTGACTGGTTGGCGAACAACGGGCGAAGGACACCCTCGTCCCATTACCGTTCGTTTCCAAACGCTTTACGCCATTAGGGCTTGACGGTGGGGGCCTGTCTGCTAAGCTTCGCTTACCCTTCCGCAAGAATAGCGAGCAGCAATCTCCCTCCCTGCGCGAAGGA
>QHYO01000409.1 GCA_003224135.1 Acidobacteriota bacterium
CGGCGGATGACGAAATCCGCGTCGATCATTTGCTCGAACAAATCTGGATTTGCGGCGAGGAAGGGAAGCCGGCGCAAAGTGAACTTCTCCGCGTTGAAGGTCCGGCCGGGCAGCTTCCGATCGTCGGCGCCGAGCCTGCTGCGCGTTTGCTCGCGCGTATGGCGGATTTGCGCCTCATCGAATTCAATGGAAACAGAAACGGCAGCCCCGCGAACGGAAACAAGAGTTCGGGGAACGGCGGTGAAGTCCGGTTGACCGAAGACGGCTCACGCCGCGCGCGTGATGTAGTACGCCGTCATCGCCTGGCCGAACGGCTCTTTACCGACACCTTTGCGATCGAAGACGCCGAAGCCCACGTGCAAGCCTGCCGCTTCGAGCACATCATCACGCCCGAACTTGACCAGCGCATCTGTTCTTTCCTCGGACATCCAAAAACCTGTCCCCACGGCAATCCGATTCCGCCAGGTGTCTGCTGCGAAACGAAGCCGGAAGCAGCGAAGTAAAGAGGTGCTTACGGTAAGGCAGTTAAGTAACTCCTGGAAAAAGCACAAACAAAGGTATTCGGCTTGAGAACCGGTCTCGGGCGTACAATATCTTCCGCCGTTCAAGAGGTGCCTCATGCAAAGGCTCTTTCCATTTTTAGCGATCGGCCTTTTTCTGGCAACGCCGTCTCTCGAAAGTCAGAACGTGATCCAATCGGCTGACGAGAAGGAGCTTCGCGGAATAGAAACGGAGACCGCCAAGCTGGAGCAGCAAAACAATTCAGCGCTCGCGAAATTCTTTGCAAAGGACTGGATTTGCGTTGGGCCCACAAGGGTGTTGTCCAAGACGGAGTTCGTGGAAAACATCAAGTACAATTTCGTTACCCACGAGAACGGCGTCAATCCCTATACAATTGAGAAAAAGAACGTGCAAGTCCGTGTATTTGGAGACACAGCCGTCGTGACGTACATCAAGGAATATCGTCAAAATCCGGATACTACAAAATTTTTCAACGAAGACGACACCGATGTCTTTACTCGTGAAGCCGGTGGCTGGCGCTTGCGATTTACAAAAGTCGCCCCTGTCCAGACGCAGTCTGCTTCAAACTGACGCATTTTTCCCTTCTTGCCTCACTTTCGTCTCTGAACTTTCGACTGTAGACTGATCTTGTCTCTTTACCTTAGAGACTTAGAACTAAGATTTATCTACGTACAACTTTTTCTCATGCCTCTTCCCATCGACCCGCGACGCAAGCCTGCCAGCGTGAAGATTCACGTGAGCAGCGGCGCGGGTGTGGACATCGCTTGGGCCGACGGCCACGCGAGCCATTTCGATTTTGTCTACCTTAGAGACAACTGTCCCTGCGCGACCTGCAATGACGAACGAATTAAAAAGGAATCGCTCGGCGAAGCTTCACCTGCGTTTGCTTCATCACCGGCATTGCCGATGTTCAAGCCGAAGGCTCGCGCGCAATCAGCCACGCCCGTTGGACAGTACGCGATTCAGATTTCGTTTTCAGACGGCCACTCCACGGGCATCTATTCCTACGATCATCTCCGTTCGATCTGCCCGTGTGCGGAATGTTCGGTGCAACGAAAATAATCCCCGCTGCTTTGCGTTCCTCGCTGTCCCCGTAACCTTTGAATTTTCGGCACCCTTCCATTTAGAATCGCGGCATGCCTGTCACTCCTTGGAAAACGTGCGAACTTCCGCTTCCCGAAACCAGCTATTGCGCATTGATTTCCTATTTGCCACTCAAACATTTCCGCGCCATTCCGAAATGTTTCCGGTTCACGTATGAAATCATGAGCCAGCTGCGGAGCTCGCCGGGTCTCATCGGCTATTCCCTGGACGCTCGCCCGTTTGCGCGGAAATTTTGGACACTCTCTGTGTGGCGAGACCAGAAAGCCTTGATGGAC
>QHYO01000410.1 GCA_003224135.1 Acidobacteriota bacterium
AACTTCTTGTAACAATCTTTTGTAACAATTTGCTGTGGCGAGGTGGCCGATGTCTTGCGATTCCCAGGAACTCAAACACGTACCGCTCTTTGCGCTGCTCGATGACGAAGAAGCCGCCGTCCTTGCGTCGCAGGTCGAGAAAAAATCATTCGCGCCGCGTCAGCGCATCTACAAAATCGGCGATACCGACGGTCATGCTTACGTGATGGTGTCCGGCAAAGTGCGGGTGAGCACGGTCGACGAAGATCAGCAGGAAGTTGTCGTCGATGATCCGAGTCACGGCGAATTTTCTGGATTCGCAAGCATGCTGTAGCAAACGCCACACCAGACCAATGCCACTGCGGTCGAAGAAACAACCTGCATT
>QHYO01000415.1 GCA_003224135.1 Acidobacteriota bacterium
TCTTCGGCAAGCAACTTTTCATTCCACAACCGCTGGGCGCGCACGTAATCCGCTTTGAGCACTTCTGCTTCTGCTTCCCAATTTTTCAGATCCGCCGCAATGCTGCGGGTTTTTGCTCTCGCAGCTTCAAGATTCGCAGTCAGTTGACGGTCATCCAGCCGGGCGAGCACCGTGCCGGCGCGAACACGATTTCCGGATTCCGCGGAAACGCGTGCAACAATTCCGTCACGCTGAGCCGTAACGTCCACCTGATGTTCCACGATCAATGGCGCGGTAATGGTCAATGCTTCGCTGGTTGCGGCGGGCTTGAGCTGTGCAGGCTCGGTTGTCGAAACTGCCGAAGGAAGAGCAGGCGCTGTCTCCGGCTTGATATCACTGCATCCCGACGCCGACGCGGCTGCCAAAACAAGAGAAAACAATTTGTTTCGATACGTCATGGCGTTCGTCCTCACCAGCCAAACCAATTCCAGATTCGGGAATAGAGCCAGACGACCGGCCTACGAAACAGCACGTATCCGGAAGTGCGCCATCCCAACGAGATCTTGCCGCGGCCTTCCATGCCGGTTCGCATCGCGCCATCGGGGTTCGCCACTGCAACCCGTGCGTAAAACACCCGCGACTCGCCTTGTGCTTCCGCTTTCGGGCTAACCACGGCGACTTGGCCGTGAAACGTCCGCATAGGGTAGCTGTTCAACTTGATGGCAGCCTTCTCGCCAACGCGCAACTGACTGACATCGGAAGCATCGATCGCAACGTCAATGATCGCGCTCGAAGTGTCCACCACTTCGGCAAACGTATCGCCGAATTGCAGCCGGCGTCCCGCGAAGGTGTCAACATGTGGCGTTGCAATCACGCCGTCGATCGGAGAGCGAAGTTGCGCTCGTCCGAGCAGTTCCTGCGCTCGCGCTTGTTCACCCTTCCAGTAATCGGCTTGCACGCGTTGAATTCCGCCTTCACCACCATCGTTTGTTACGAGCGCATGATTCATCTGCAGCAACGCGGACTGGTACTTCGCCTCCGCGGCAGCCAGGGACGACCGCAGATCCCACGCATCCATCTCAGCCAGGACTTGGCCGCGCTTTACCGTTTCGCCTTCGTGGATGAATACTTTGCCCACCACGCCTTCAAACTCTGGCTGCACTTGCGCGCGCTGGCCGGGTCCTACTGTTGCGTCCCCGTCGATCCGCATCGGCAGCGGAAATACGAACAGAAAAATCAGTGCCAAAACAGCCCCAATCGTCATGGCCATCCGGCGCGTTTTTTCGAGCGCCATAAATTTGCGCTTTCGTTCCAGCACTGGCTCCAGAACGGAAATGAATGGCACTTCCTTGTACATCTGCGCGTTGCGTAAAGCCACGGTCGCCTGGCTGGCGAGTACCTGCAGCAGTTCGATGTGCACAGTAGAAAGAAAATCGGGATCGCTGCTTTCGAGGCTCAAAATGCCGACGCGGCCGGTATCGTCGTTCAAAGGCAACGCATAAAAGCCGCGCATGCCGGATTCCGCGAAATACTGTTTGAACTTGGCGCGTGTTTCTTCCCGGTCGCTTTCGATTTCGTCGCCGTGCTGCCGCACGTTCACGATTTCTTCTACCAGCGCCGCCCACTGCAGAACGCTGTTCAGCGGCGCGATCTCCGGCGCGTCCACATTTACCTGCATAAAGCCGGTCACGGCGCTTAGCTTGAATCTGCCGCGCTGCTCGAGCGCGATCGCCGCGCGTTCGTAGGGAATCACCGCCTGCGGCGCAGTTACGATGGTCTGCAGCATGCGCTCCAGATTCAGCGTTGAAGTAATTTCGTGGCTGACGGTGACCAGTGTTTCGAGGATTTCGACCTTGCGCTCCGCCATCAACAAGCTGGCGTTGTGAAGCGCGGTGGATGCGGTCTCCGTTATGCTCGAGAGCGCGAAAAGATCGTCCTCATCGAACGGCGTACCATCTAGTTTGTTCACCGCCTCGACCACGCCGACAAGCGAGCCCCTGTCCATGATAGGAGTGACGATAAGCGAGGATACTCCGCCTTCCGCGGTGGCCGCGCTGCGAATGCCAAGCCGCGAATCATCCGGGCCGCTGATTAAAACCGCTTCGCCGTTATCGGAAACGTCGCCCGGAATTCCTTCCCCAGGTTTCTGTATGCTTCCTGCCGGAGTCGTTCGATCCGATCCCGCTTGATGCATCAGCTGCAGACTCTCGTCTCCGCGCAGCAACCACAAGTTGATGGCGGAACACTCCATGACTTCTCGGAACTTTTCTCCGATGATGGGCCCGAGCTCATCCATCTCAAGCGTCGAGGAAACCGACTTTTCAAGATCGTAGAGCTGCGTCAGGCGGCTGATCGATGCAAGAGAATCGTTTCTTTCGCTTTCGTAGCGATGAGCTGTCGCTAATGCGGCGGCTGCGATTTGCGAAAAGTCTTCCAGTTCGTGAAGTTCTTCGGCTGATAGAGGCAGTTCGAAGCTCAGGACTTCCACGGCGCCAACTAGACCGCCTCCGCTAGCAAGTGGCAGATA
>QHYO01000416.1 GCA_003224135.1 Acidobacteriota bacterium
AGTCGAAGCGATCACGACGAGTGGATCGGTAGAGGTCGCCGGAGCCGGCAATGACGTCAATGCAAGCTCCGTGTCAGGACGCGTGTCGGTCGAAGGAAATCCGTCGAGCAATAGCTATTGGAATCTGAAGACGACTTCCGGAAGCGTCGAAGTTGCGGTTCCACCCTCGGCGAATTTCCATCTTTCGGCGCAGGCAGTGTCCGGCCAGATCAATGCGGGAATTCCCATCGTGATCGAAGATCAGGACAAGCACAGTTTGCGTGCGCGCGTGGGAAATGCCGGCGGTCGAGTGGAGATCCACACGATCTCCGGCGGAATCAGGGTCCAACCCACTTCCTAATTCCTGCCATCGCGATACAATCCAGCCATGATCCGCTGGCAGTCCATCTCCATGGCAACGTGTTTGTTGTCGGCGATGCTCCCCCTCCCGGCGGCTGCGCAAGCGCCCCTCAACGATAAACAAAAAACAACGGATAAAAAGACTACGCAAAAACAGGCTGCAGGAAAGCCCCTCCCGCGGGCAGAAGAGCTGCAAAAGGCCATCACCGACGCCGGAAATGACCGGACCGCGCTGGTGAAGAATCTGCAAGCATTCCTGGAGAACTTTCCTGACGCGCCGGAACGGCCGCAGATTTATCGCGCACTCGTCGAAGCCTGCATGCAGTTTCACGATGACGCCTGTGCCGCGAATTATGCGGAGAGAATTGTTTCCTTGACGCCAGAAGACGTTTCAATGACCTTGCTTGCCATTCAGCTGCTGGAACGAACAGGAGATACGGCCGCACTGCGGCGAGCGGTAACCTACGCGACGCGCGTGTATGAATCTGTGAATGGATCCGCGATTTCAGCGAAATCGCCGCGTGTTTCGAGCGAGGAATGGGAAGGCCAGAGAAAGCGCGATGAATCTGCAGTACTGGCGTTGCGGGGAAGACTTGAAGCGCAGTTGCGAGATAGCGCCGCGGCGCAGAAGGATTTTGAACTGAGTTACAACTTGCTGCCGAACGCGAGTGCCGCGCTGAAGCTCGGTGAATTCGACGAGCTGGCGAAAAATTACAGCGGCGCTGCAATGCAGTATGCGCGGGCGTTCGCGCTGTCCGATACCGCCACTAAATCCGGCAACCGGAGGGACGTTCGACAAAAATTGGGGAATGCCTGGCGCCTCGCGTACGGAAGTGACGCGGGACTGGGCGATTTTCTGTTGAAGACAATTGACGATGTGACCGCCGCATCAGTGGCGCCGCGGGCCAAGCGGAACGAAGGCGCCAAAGATGCTTTTGCATTTGTGCTTCGCAAAGCCCCGGACGGATCGGCATATCCCATTTCTGCCCAAAAAGGAAAAGTATTGGTGATCAATTTCTGGGCGACGTGGTGCGGGCCATGCCACGCGCTCGAGCCAATTTATGAAAGACTGGCAGCACACTACTCAGGCAATGCGCAGGTGGTGTTTCTTTCCGCGGATTGCGATGACGATGAGTCGCTGGTCGTTGCTTATCTAGCGGAGCGCAAACCTCGCTCCAACGAAGTCTTCGCCGACGGGTTGGAGGAATTGTTCTCCGTGGATTCCTTTCCAACTGTTCTGATCCTGGATCGCGCGGGCAAGGTCGTGTTTCGTTCGAACGGATTCGATCCGGACACCATTGAGCAGGAATTGAGCGACGCGATTCAGCGCGCGGTGCCCGAGGCAAACGCCCTAAAACTGGCGGTGCCCGTGAAACGCTAGAGGCCGACGCCGTAGGCAAAACGGACCGGTACAAACTCAAATCGCCAGTTCAGGCCTCACCAAAATCATGAACCGTGGGTGGCGTGCAATCGGCTGGGAGATTCGCCGGCGACTTCCTGAGCTGCGAGGATGGTGTTTCTATGGATGCGGATGGTGTCTTCAACGCGACGCGCGTAGCCTCCGGCGAGTGTCGTGGCCACCGGAATATTGCCGCTGCGTGCAGCACGGAAAACGCCTTTGTCACGTGCTTTCAAGCCGGACTCTGTGAGACGGAGGCCGCCGAGCTGGTCTTCGCAGAACGGATCGGCCCCACCAACATAAAAAAGAATATCGGGATGGAATTCATCGAGCGACTGCTCGACTGCCGGTAAAAGTGCCGAGAGATATTCTTCGTCTTCGACGGCGTCTTCGAGCGCGAGGTCGACATTGGACGGCGGTTTGTATGCGGGATAGTTGTGCTCCTGATGGATGGAAAGCGTGAAGACGGAATCGTCGTTACGAAAGATGTGCGCCGTGCCGTTGCCGTGGTGCACATCGGTGTCGACAACCATAGCTTTTTTGATCAGACCATCGGCCTGCAGACGGCGAATCGCAATGGCAACGTCGTGAACGGCGCAAAATCCTTCACCATGATTCGCGTGAGCATGGTGAAAGCCGCCAGTGAGATTGCTGGCGAAGCCATCGCGGAGAGCAAGCTGACCCGCGAGGATGGTGCCACCTGCGGCGAGCCAGACCGCTTCCGCCAGCTCGGGCGAGTATGGGACTTCGAGCTTCATGACGTCGTTGGGTGTGAGCGTGCCGGTCTTTAGTTTGGTAATCCATTCAAGGGTGTGCACGCGAAGGAGATCCTCGTCCGCGGCGCGGTCTGGCTCGACAATATCTTCGTGCACGGCAATTTTTTCGCGGAGCAGAAGTTCGTAAAGCAAACGGAATTTCTGCGAGGGAAAAACGTGCGCGCCAAGATTCAAATCGTAGCGGGGATGATAAACGAGCTTGAACGGCAGCATTGGGGAACCGCTAATTCTCGCGCTCGAGAATGAAGTCTGGAAGCGTCAGCAGGGCGCGGGCGTACTCGGAATCCTCGCCACCCTGAATGCACTCTTTTGCACGGCGCGCGTAGTCGAGGGCGAGCTTGCGCGCGCGCTCGAGAGCTCCGGACTCATGAACGAGAGAGACAATGGTTTCGGCCTTTACGCTGATGAAATCTTTTTCCTGAAGGACACGCGCGACGAGTTCGCGGGCATCACGATGACCGTTCTCCATTGCGTAGATGAGAGGCAATGTGACTTTGCCCTCTTTTAGGTCACTGAGCACGGGCTTGCCGAGTTGTTCGGCGGAAGCCGTAAAATCGAGAAGATCGTCCACCATCTGAAAAGCGAGGCCGGAGTAGCGGCCGTAGTCAGCAAGCGCTTCTTCCTCCTCCCCGCTGAGGCCACCGAGAACTGCACCGAGACGCGCGCAACCGCTGAAAAGGCACGCGGTCTTGTAGGTAGCCAATTTCAGAGCGTCTTCTTCGGTTACATCGATGCGGCCAATCTTTGCCAGCTGGATGAGTTCGCCTTCGACCATTTTTTGCGTGAGGTCGATCAGAATATCGAGAATGCGGAAATTGCGTTCCTCGAGCGCCATCTGGAATGACTGCATGTAGAGCCAGTCGCCGGCGAGAACGCTGCGATGGTTGCCCCAACGGGAATTTGCCGAGGGTCGGCCGCGACGCGTGTCCGCGCTGTCGATTACATCGTCGTGGATAAGCGTGGCGCTGTGAAGAAGTTCGACTACCGCGGCCAGACGAATCGCGCCGGGGCGGTTTTCACCGGCGTATGCATTGGCGAGAAGGAGCAGCGCGGGACGCAGGCGCTTGCCACCTCCACCGAGAAGATAGCTGGTGATTTCACCCACGGGCTGATAGGCGGAGGCACTCTGGCGGGAGAGTTCCTGCTCCACGAGGACCAGATCGTCGCGAACCAAATCGAAAATTTCCTTGACCGTCAGAAGCGCGATGGCACTTCTCCCTGGGCCGGCTTTGCGGCCTGCGTATACGTGCTCTTGGGACTCATCGGCCTAAGAGATATCTGGCCGGGCGATGCGAAAGAGTCGCCTGAAATTAGCCGCAGTGGCGGCAGCGATTTCTTCTGGCGCTAAGTTTCTCACAGTAGCCAGTGTTTTGGCCACTTCCGCGACATAGGCGGGTTCGTTTCGCTTGCCGCGGTACGGCTGAGGCGCGAGGAACGGGGAGTCAGTTTCGATGAGGATGCGGTCGAGGGGAATTTCCTTCGCGACGTCGCGGATATTCTGCGTCTTCGGATAAGTGGCATTGCCTGCGAAGGAGATGAGGAAACCCATATCGAGGCCGCGCTTGGCGTGAGCGAACGTGCCGGTGAAGCAGTGGAGAATGCCGGCGAGCCCGGTAGGCCTCCAGTGCTGCTCTATGAGCGCAAGGCAGTCGTCCCAAGCATCGCGGCAATGAATGATGATGGGGACCTTAGCGGCGTGAGCGAGCTCCATTTGCGAGCGGAAAACGGTGGCTTGCACGTCGCGCGGGGAGTGGTCGTAAAAATAATCCAGGCCAATTTCGCCCCAGGCGATGACTTTGGGATGTTGCGCGAGGCGAGCGAGTTCGTCCAGATGTTGCGGAGAGACTTCTTTGGCTTCGTGAGGGTGAATACGAACGCTCGTGTAAATCCAATCGTGCTGTTCGGCGAACGGGATAGCGGCGTCGAGTTTTTCTGGCCCCGGCCCGGTGCCAATAGCGAGCAAAGTACCAACGCCGGCGTCGCGGGCGCGCTGGAGCATGGCTTCGCGATCGTCAGCGAATTGAGGAAAATCGATGTGCGCGTGGGAGTCGACGAGGTCCATGAGTTGAGAAGGCAGAATTTCCGGCGCCGCAGGGGCGCGATCTATCGTGACCCTACTTCAGTCTCGCGCCCACTTCCACGTCTTCGGGGAAGCCCGCCAGAACCGGGCGGCCTTCCGGGCCGACGGAGGCGGCGATGATCATACCGTTCGATTCGACGCCGCGGAGTTTGCGAGGCGCGAGATTGGTGACGACGGCAACTTTTCGGCCGATGAGCGAATCCGGTTCATAGAACTGCGCGATGCCGGCGCAGATCTGGCGGATTTCGGTGCCGATGTCTACCGTGAGTTTCAGCAACTTGTCAGCTCCGACGATTCGTTCAGCGGTTTTGATTTGGCCCACGCGCATTTCGACTTTCGCGAAGTCTTCAATACCGATTTTCTCGCTGGCTGAAGGCGCGGCGGCTGCACTCCCGCTCGTGGGTGTCGTGACTGGCGCCGGTGTGGGCGCGGTTGGATTCAGTTCTTCGTTTGCCATGGATTCGATCCTCTCGATCGCTTCAGATTTTTCGACACGCGGAAAAAGGGTTTGTGATTTGCCAAGTTGCACTCCGCTAGCAAGTTGTCCCCACCGTAAATCATCCAGTTCGACGGCGGAAACGGAACCTGGCTGGCCGAGCAGCATCCAAATTTTCGCGGTGCTTTCTGGAAGAACTGGATGGGCGAGTGCGCTGACGATACGGAGAAGCTCCGCGGTCGTTGAAAGAATTGTCGCTTTACGCTCGGTATCGGCTTCGGAATCACCAAGCGCCCACGGCTGCTCTTTCGTCAAGTACCGGTCGGCGGCGGAGACCACTGCCCAGATCGACTCCAGGCCGCGAGCGAATTCCATTTTCGCGAAATGCTCGAGAATGTCGCCGATTGCCGATTGCGTTTCGCGCGCGAGTGTTTCGTCCTGCGCCTGAAGTTTGCCGGCCTTTGGAATCTTGCCGTCAAAGTTTTTGTCGATCATCGCTGCGGTGCGGCTGGCAAGATTGCCAAGACCGTTGGCCAGATCGCTGTTGTAGCGCGTAACGAGCGCGTCGTAGCTGAAATTGCCGTCCTGGCCGAAGACGACTTCGCGCAACAGGAAATAGCGGAGAGCATCCATGCCGAGCATATTCGCGATCGGGCGAGGAAGCACGACATTGCCCTTGGACTTGCTCATTTTGCTGGCGTCCATCAGGAACCAGCCGTGGGCCCAAACTTGTCTTGGAAGCGGGAGCATGGCGGCCATTAAGAATGCGGGCCAGTAAACGGTGTGAAAGCGAATGATGTCCTTGCCGACGAGATGCAAATCGGCGGGCCACATGCCGCGCTTTTCGTACTCGGGGCCGTCGACGGCACTGAGATACGCGGTGAGAGCATCGAACCAAACATAAAAAACGTGGGGTTCTTCGCCCGGGACGGGAATGCCCCAGCGGATCGTTGTGCGCGTGATACTTAAATCCTTCAGGCCGCCTTCAACGAAAGTGACAATTTCGTTTTTGCGGCTTTCCGGCTGAATGAACTCAGGGTTCTTTTTGTAAAAATCGAGAAGCGGTTTCTGGAATGCCGAAAGTTTGAAGAAATAGTTTTCTTCGGTGACGGTTTCCGTGGGGCGCCCGCAGTCGGGACAATTGTCGCCGGGCTTGGCGTCATTCACAAAAGCGTTGTCGTAAATGCAATATTGGCCGGTGTAGTGCCCTTTGTAGACGTAGCCGTTCTCCCGGCACAGTTTGAAAAGCCACTGCACGGTGCGGACGTGGCGAAGATCGGTGGTGCGAATAAATTCGTCAGCAGGCACGCCGAGTTCGTCCCAGAGGCTTCGCCAGGCTACAGCCATCTTGGCAACGAATTCGGATTCGGGGACGCCGGCTTTTTTCGCGGCGCGTTCGACGTTAACGCCGTGTTCGTCGGTGCCGGTGGTCATCACGACTTCATAGCCGCGCATACGCTTGTAACGGCGAATGACGTCGGCGACGACGGTCGTGTAGGTATGACCGATGTGGGGCAGGCCGTTCGTGTAGTAGATGGGCGTCGTCAGATAGAATTTTGGCTTCTGGCCTGGCATTTTCTCCTGTTCCTACTTTCCAAAGCTATTCGGTCTTGGAGCTAGCGTCATAGCTGCGCATGGCTTCGTTGAAGACGCGCTGCAGCGGAACGTTTTTTTCCACGGCGAGTTTACGGCAATCGTCGAATTCCGGGGCCACATGCAGGATGCGGCCATTGACACGCGAAAGCTTGACGCGAACGTCGCCGAATTGCGTGTGGACGTTCACAGACTCGCGCGGCAGCGTGCGGCGTTGCGCGCGATAGGTGCGCGCGCCAAACGTGGTGGTTTCGGCAAAGACCAGGGACATAAGCGAGTTCGTATCCTGCGGTTTGCAGAGCAGCGTCAGCAATGTTCCGGGACGATTCTTTTTCATCTGCACGGGGGTTGTGTACACATCGAGTGCGCCTGCGGCAAGGGCTTTTTCGAGAAAGTAGCCGTAGATTTGCGGGTTCATGTCGTCGAGATTCGCTTCGATGACAGAAATTTCTTCGTCGAAGCCTGTGATAACTTTGTCGGCAGCTTCGCCGATCATGATGCGAACGACGTTTGGCTGCCCTTCGAGCTCCATTGAACCTGCGCCATAACCGATCGCGGAAACGGTCATCTGGGGTTGTGGACCGAACGTGTCGCAAAGTGTGGAAACTATGGCTGCGCCAGTGGGCGTGACCAATTCTCTTTGCACGCCGTTTGAGTAGGTCGGCTTGCCCTGTAACAATTTGGCGGTAGCCGGAGCGGGCACGGGCAAAACTCCATGCGACATTTTCGCAGTGCCGCCGCCGACGTTGAGCGGAGAGCAAGCGAACTTCTCAATACCGAGCGCATCGAAGGCGATGCAAGCGCCTACTATATCGACGATGGCATCGACCGCGCCAACTTCGTGAAAATGAATTTTTTCGAGCGCAACGTCGTGCACGGAGGCTTCGGCTTCACCAAGTTTGCGAAAAATGGCGGCGGCGTTTTTTCCTACTGACTCCGAAAGCTGTGACTTTTCGAAAATTTCGAGAATGGCCGAGAGGCTGCGGTGCTTGGTTTGGTCCTCGGTAGCAACGTGAACGAACGTGGCGGCCATCCCGTTTTTCCAGACTTTTTCTGAAGAAATCGTCCAGCCCGGAATCTGCAGGCCTTGCAGGCCAGATCGCAGCAGTTCCAGGCTACACCCAGCGTCCACCAGAGCGCCGAGCGTCATGTCGCCGCTGATTCCGCTAAAGCAATCAAAATAGGCAAGTTTCATAGAATTTCGCCAATCGATTGATACTATCGGCGCAACCGGAGAGTGTCAAACTCCAGGCGAAAAGGGATTCGCCGCGTCCAAATAGGTGCACTTTCAAAAGCTGTCAGCTAGGATTGCAAACGATTGCTGTTCCGGAGAACAAAATGAATCGCTGGCCTGCTCGCTTGCTCGCTATGCTGCTGCTTCTGACGGTTCTAGGAGTATTGAGAATCTACGCGCAAGCAGCCTCGGAAGAAAAGACAGTGAGGCGGACCGTGGAATCCTATCTGCATGGCTTGAAATTCAACGATATCGACAGCCTCAAGCGGGCGTTTCATCCGGAGGCAAAATTGTTTTTTGTTCGGAAGAATGACGAGCTCGGTCAACTGACCCAGGAACAGTGGTACAAGGGGTTTGAAAAAAACGCGGGGAAAGAAGAGAAAGGCGATCTGCAGATTGTGTCCGTGGACGTTACGGGAAAGGCCGCCCCAGTGAAAGTCGTTGAGATTTACGACGACTCCACGTACACCGACTACATTTCTCTTCTGAAGCTCGCCGATGGATGGAAAATCGTGAACAAGATTTTCGTGGTGGAGAAAGGTGCTGCGTAAGGTGTCACTGCACTGGGCGTTTTCTCTGTGGCCACGGTCAAGGCTATTCGGCGTCGCGATTCGTGACCGCCACGCGGAACAGAGGCTTCGCTTTTTCAGATGGCTCGATCTCATAAGTTTGTGAGGTCCTTCCAGGGTCGTAGTCGCGCCAGAGCCAAATCATCTCCGCCGGGAATTCAGCCGCGCCGTGGGCAGAGTTGTGGGTGCCTTTTCCAAAGCTAAAGTGGAAATCATACTCCTGAGCTTTCAGCGCGTTGGCCATGCGCAAGTTCGCAAGAGGCCAATTGCCATAACGGAGATCGAGGTCTTCGGAGCCATCCTGCATCCATACCCGGATGTTGCGCTTTGCCTCGCGCAAAACCTTGTCCGGATAGTCCTGCCCGCCATCCGGAACGGCGGGATCTTCCTTCCATTGAATGCTCGCGTAGCTGCCAATCCAGGAAATAACGCGGCTGAACTGATCGGGCATCTGCCACGCGGCGTTGAAAGCGCAGATTCCTCCGGACGAGAGCCCGGTGATGGCGCGGCTGTAAGCATCTTTGCGAAGGTTATACTTTCGGGCGACCTCGGGGAGGATTTCGTCGCGAAGAAAGCGCACGTAGCGATCGCTCACCGTATCGTACAGAGTGCTGCGCATCGAGTCTTTGAGCGTACGATGCCATTTCTCGGAATAGCCCTTCACAAAGTTGTAGGTGGGGGTAGCGGGAGAATCGCCAATGTCACCAGGACTGATGAAAATACAAATCATCACGGGAATTCTCTTTTGCGCGATCAGATTATCGATGACGTTTAGAGTCGGATTGTTGGCGTTGCGGTCGGTGTACAATTGGCCGTCCTGAAAGACCATCACGGCTGCCGGGATTTCCGGTTTATATTGAGCGGGAACGTAGATCCAATACTCGCTTTTCATGGCGTCGTAGATTTTGCTGCTGTGGATGATTTTATCGGACAACGTGCCGGAGGGAACTCCCGGTTGGAGATAGGACAAGGGCCCGAATGCCGGGACGTCGGGTTTGCCGCCAAACCTTTTCCCGTTGACGAGGTAGTAGAAGGAGTGGAGCTTGCCGAGCTGTTCGATGTGGGCAGCGGAGTACCAGATGTCCGAGCCGGCTATCGGCCGCATCCGCGGACCCGGAGCGGCGTCAATAAAGAGTTCCGGTTTCGCCTGTGCCTGAACCGCAAAGAAAAAATCGGAGCCACGGCCGGCCCAGGCCGTGCCCTCCTTAAGATCCTTGGCCTCGAAGGTAGAAGCGATGGCGTCTCGCAGGCTTGGACTTCCGGCTTTAGCGAGTTCAACGAGTTGCGTGGCGGTGGATTTTTCTGCGGCGAGCGAGCGAGTCTGTCCGAAACATGACAGAAACGTCATACCAACAACGGAGAGCCACTTCAGATGGCGTGCAGAAGAACGCATAGGTCCACTCCGGAGGCGCTGATAGTATCGACGCCCCAACATGGTGTCAAACCTCGGGACGTTTTTGACCCCTAAAATTGTGACCTCTATACTCAGGGATTACCCTAAGCGAAAAACAAGGATTGAAACCACTTGTACCTGACAATGATTAAGAGGCTGCGAGAATCGCTCGCGGCGCACATCAAGGAAAAATACGGCGTCGAGATTTCGGTCGCGCTCGAGAAACCGCCGAAGCTCGAAATGGGCGAAGCAGCATCGCCGGTGTGTTTTGAATTGGCAAAGCGGCTGAAGCGGGCTCCGCGGCAGATTGCGCAGGAGATCGCCACGGGTTTGCCAGCAATTCCTGGAGTTGCGCGACTTGAGGTTGCGGGTGCGGGATACTTGAACGTGTTTTTGGATCGCGGCACATTCTGGCAGAGCCTTTTCGATTCAAAGAGCGCGGCGGGACAAGCAAAAGATGCTGCCGCTCACAAAGTCATCGTCGAACACACCAGCATCAATCCGAACAAAGCCGCACATATCGGACACCTGCGAAATGCGGTGCTGGGCGACACAATTGCGCGGATTTTGCGAAATGCAGGCGAGCGCGTACAGGTGCAGAACTACATCGACAACACAGGAGTACAGGTCGCTGACGTGGTAATCGGATTTCAGCACATGGAGAAAAAGAGCGTGGCTGACGTTCGCACGATGGCTGCGCAGCCGGGATTTGATTATTTGTGCTGGGATTTGTACGCGCGAGTAACTCAGTTTTACGAGCAGGACAAAGCGCAAGGCGCGGCCTTGCGCGGTGCGACGTTACGAGCGATTGAAGAGGGCCACGGCGAGGCGGCAGAAATGGGAACGATTATCGCCGACGCGATTGTGGGATTTCATTTGAGGACCATGAAGCGGCTTACAATTTCTTATGAATTGCTGGCGAGGGAGAGCGAAATTCTACACCTGAAATTTTGGGATGCCGCCTTTGCGAAACTGAAGGAAGCTGGCGCGATTCAGTTGGCCACAACCGGCAAGATGGCGGGTTGTTGGATCATGCCGGCGGAGAAAGACGGAGTTACTAGAGAGGACACCGAGAGCGCGCAGCATGAAGAAGAAGAAAATACGCAGGACAAGATCATTGTGCGCTCGAATGGGACGGTGACGTACGTCGGGAAAGATATTGCCTACCAGCTCTGGAAATTTGGGCTGCTGGGGAAGGATTTTAATTACAAGCGGTGGCCAGATTCACCAGCGGGCGAGACCGTTTGGACAACCACAACAGATGCGGATGATCCTGCTGCGCCGCATTTTGGTGAGCCGGCATCGCGCGTTTACAACGTGATTGATACACGGCAGTCGTATTTGCAGGATGTGGTCGCGCAAGGACTGCGTGGGCTGGGGCACGCTGAGGCAGCGGCAAATTCGATTCATTTTTCGTACGACATTGTGGCGCTGACGCCGCGTTGCGCGAGTGAACTCGGCCATCAACTGAGTCGAGAGGACGCGAAGAAGCCGTACGTCGAGGTGAGCGGACGCAAGGGCTTGGGCGTAAAGGCCGACGACCTGATCACAAAGCTCGAAGAAGCAACCCTGGCGGAGGTACAGAAGCGGCACGCGGAGATGACGGAAGATGAACAGAAGGCCACAGCACACACGATTGCAGTGGGCGCACTGCGGTTTTTTCTACTGAAGTTCACGCGCACCACGATCATTGCGTTTGATTTTGAAGATGCGTTGAGTTTTGAGGGAGAAACCGGGCCGTATTGCCAATATGCCGTGGTAAGAATTCGCGGAATTCGGCGCAAAGGAGCGGAAGCGGAGCCCGGCAAAGCGACCGCGCAGGCGGCGAAGTTTCTTGTGGGACCCGAAGGCGCCGGGTTGTGGGAACTTTTATTGCAAGCGGGAATGTTGGACTACGCGAGTGACGCCGCGATTGGTGCGCAGGAACCGGCGTTCGTGGCGAAGTACGCGTTCCAGTTGGCACAGGCATTCAACAATTTTTATCATAAGCACCATATTCTGTCGGAACAAGATGTGGAGAAGCGGGCGTTTTTGCTGGGATTGACAGAAATCGTGGAACGACAGTTGGTGAAAGCATTGTCGCTGCTGGGCATCGAAGCGCCGGAGAGGATGTAGGGCGCACTCCGGTTTTGGCCACACGCCAACAGAGATTCAAAAAAGACAGAGAAGGGCACGGCATGCCGCGCCCCTAGAGGAAAAGATCGCGGAGATGGCTCACGGCGAGTTCAGAAAGACTGGACCAGGTGAACAAGAGTCCGGAGGGCGACGCCGGTGGGGCCTTTGGCGAGCCAGGGTTTGGCGTCATCATTCCACGCGGTGCCCGCGATATCGACGTGAATCCATGGAGTGTCGCCTGCGAATTCGCGGATGAACCACGCGCCAGTGATGGAACCCCCACCTTTGCCGCTGCCGATGTTTTGAATGTCGGCGAAGCTGCCTTTGATAAATTCGCGATATTCGTCGTCCATGGGGAGCTGCCACATTTTTTCTCCGGTGGCTTTGGCGCTGGCAAGGAGCTTGTCAGTCCAGGCTTGATCCGAGCCGAAGACGCCGACGTTGATGTTGGCAAGCGCGACGACAATCGCACCGGTCAGCGTCGCGGCATCGACGATATGCGTCACACCGAGTTGCTTCGCATAATGGATAGCGTCGGCAAGGATCAGGCGGCCTTCCGCATCGGTGTTCAAAACCTCGATTGTTTTGCCGGACATGGCGGTCTGAATGTCGCCTGGCTTTTGCGCCTTGCCGCCAGGCATATTTTCGGTTGAAGGAACGACGCAAACCACTTTGACATTGGGTTTGAGCGCTGCGAGAGCGCGGATTGCACCGAGCATGGTGGCCCCACCTGCCATGTCGTACTTCATTTTTTCCATTCCGTCGGCGGGCTTGATCGAGATGCCGCCGGTATCGAAGGTGACGGCTTTTCCAACCAAGCCGATCACGGGCGCGCCGGGCTTCCCGTTCGCTGGGGTATACGTAATGACGATGACGCGCGGTGGCTCCACGCTTCCCTGCGCGACACTCAAAAGAGCGCCCATTTTCAAATCGGCAATTTTCCGTTCGTCGAGAATTTCGACGGCCAGGCCAGCTTCTTTGGCCATAGCTTCAGCACGTTCAGCGAGAATCTGCGGAGTAAGCTTGTTCGAAGGCTCATTGACGAGGTCGCGTGTAAAATTTTGCGATTCGGCAATGATTCTTCCAATGGTCAAGCCCTTTTCGCCAGACGACTTTTCGGAGTCCGAATAGCCCGCGATTCGAACCGAGTCAATTTCCTTGCCGTTCTTTTTTTCTGTCTTATACTTGTCGGTCTCGAAATCGGCGGTGATGAAGGCTTCGGCCAGAGCTTGCGCAGTCTCTGCGCTGGCTGCCCCTTCACGAACGAGAAACGCGAAGTTCCTGATCGAACGTGATTTCAGGTAGCGAAGAGCCGCTCCCGCAACTTTGCGCAGCGTGGCGCTGGAGAACTGGTCGCGCTTTCCTGCTCCAACGAGAAGCAAACGAGCAGCTTTCAGGCCAGCCGGCGCGTGGATCAACGTGAACTCCAGCGTCTTGCCGGTAGCCTCGCCGCTCCCGGCGATTTTCGTCAGCAGCCCTCCCGCGGCCGTATCGATTTCGGAGATCCGGCCCTGAATAGGATCAGACTCCTCAAAAAGATAGCTAACGAGCGCGTCGGCTTCGAGCGTGGCGAACGGCTTGGTATCGAACGTGATTTGCATGACTTGTTTATCGCCTCCGATTGCGATACATCGCTGTTTCCGCTTCCCTGCGGGCTTCCTTGTTGCGCTCGTCCTGGCGGCGGTCCCACACTTTCTTACCCTGCGCCAGGGCGATTTCGCATTTGGCAATGCCGTCGCGGAAGTAAATCCGCAAAGGAATGACGGTTAAACCTTTGGATTGGGTGCGGCCAGCCCATTTCGAAATTTCGTTCTTGTGAAGAAGCAGTTTACGATTGCCGAGCGGCTCATGATTCCAAGGGCCGCCTGCCATATATTGGGCAATGTGAGCGTTCACCAGCCACGGGCCACTGGGCTTAAAATCCACAAAAGCGTCGCGAATGTTGGCTTTTCCCTCGCGAAGGGCTTTCACTTCGGTGCCGTGGAGGACGATGCCAGCCTCCATTCGCTCCAGCAAATGATAGTTATAGCCTGCGGCGCGATTCTGAGCGACCACGAGTTCGCCAGCTTTGTTGACAGACTGTACCGGTTTTTTCGCGGGCTTGGCCACAGCTCTCAACTATAACATTACAATCAAAAGACGTTATCGACTCCGGGACAGCCAACCCAAGACTTCTTGTCCAGCCTCTAAGCGAATGCTAGAGTAAGTGAGGTTTCGTCGAGGCGTGACGGCGTCACGGGAGTGTGCATGCGGCGTTGGGGGAAACTGATTTTGTGTGTAGGTGCTGGCTTGCTGGCAGCGGGCTGCCCAAAGGGGCGCCAGCAGTATGACGCCGGCCTAAAAGCCGAAACTCTTCAGGATTACGATACCGCCCTTCAGTATTACCAGAAAGCTCTGGCCAGCGAGCCAAACAACTCGCATTTCAGGATTAAGCTGAACCAGATTCGTTTTGAAGCCGGCGAATTTCACATCAAAAAAGGACTGGCGCTGCGAGAAAAGGGCGATCTGCAGGCCGCGGCAGCGGAATTTCAGCGTGCATCGACGATCGATCCTTCGAGTCCCGTCGCGGTGCAGGAGTTGCGGCGAACGCTGGACCAAATCAATGAACTGGCACACAAACAGGACGAGCAAGCTTCAGGAGGAGAAGATATAGCAGGCAACGAACTGGCTTCCTCGCCGCCTGAACTAAAACCACTTTCAAACGCGCCCGTCAATCTGAAAATGGTCAACGATGTTAAAATCATCTTCGACACCATTGGAAAGTTTGCGGGACTGACGGTGACCTACGATCCAGACTTCCCTGCCCGCCGTATCAGCGTGGATCTGAACAATTTGACTCTTCAACAAGCGCTGGACATCGTCTGCATGCAGAGCAAGACGTTCTGGAAGCCGATCACGGAAAACATCATTTTTATCGCGCAGGACACGACGCAAAAGCACAAGGACTATGACGAACAGTTGGTGGAGACCTTTTATCTCTCAAACACTGTGCAATCACAGGATTTGACGGAAATTGCAAATGGCCTTCGGCAAGTGCTCAACCTGACCAAGGTGCAACAACTCAATTCGCAGAACGCAATTATCGTTCGCGATACACCGGATAAGCTGGCGATTGCGCGCAAGCTCCTGAAGGATATCGATAAGGCCAAGCCGGAAGTGGTGGTCCAGGTCGAGGTGCTTTCCGCCAGCACGGAACGGCTGAGAGATTTGGGAATTTTGCCGGGGCAATCGGCTTCAGTGACGTTCACGCCACCGGGATCGACAACGAGTTCCTCCTCTTCGTCGAGTAGTTCGACCACACCAACCGGCATACCGCTGAACGCGGGATTCTCAACTGCGGACTATACCTACACATTGCCGGGCGCCACGGCGAACTTCCTTTTGACCGACACCAAAACACAAATCATTCAGAATCCCGAGATCCGTTCGGTAGACGTGGGTAGCCGTGTGCCAATCGCCACGGGCAGCTTCCAGGCGGGCGTGGGCGTCGGAACAACGTCTGTCAACCCACTCGTAAACACGCAATTCACGTACATCGATGTGGGCGTAAACGTAAGCATCACGCCGCGTGTGCATCCGAATCACGAAGTAAGCATGAAAGTGGCGATTGAAGTCTCGCAGGTGACCGGCACGGCCACCATTGGCGGCATTCAGCAGCCGATTATCGGGCAGCGCAAGATCGAGCACGACATCCGGTTGCGCGAAGGTGAAGTAAACATCCTTGGCGGTTTGTTTGAAAAAACCGACTCGAAAACGGTCAACGGCTGGCCCGGGCTGGCCCAGATCCCTTTCATCAAATACCTGACCGCGGATAACTAGAGCGATCACGTAGAGAACGAAGTGCTGATTGTGCTGATTCCTCGGATTGTGCGTTTGCCGGATTGGACCCGCGCGAATTTGAAGCCCATTTCTTCGGGCGTTGAACAGAACATCACCACGAAACGCGCGAGCGAGATTCGCGTTCCAGTCATGGCGCCTCCGACGCCGGCACCGGTGCAGCAAACCCCTGCTCAACCGGTTCCTGGCCAACAACCTCCGACCGCTGCAGTTCCTGTGCCCGGCGCTCCGTCGTCTGAAACTCCCACCGGTCAGGCTGGAGCGAACGCACAGAGTCCACGGCTCCGCTTTGACCCACAAACCCTAAATCTTGCGCCGGGACAGACTGCGACGCTGGGCATCTCGATCGACAACGTGAACGACCTCTATTCGATACCGATGATTTTGCAATACGATCCTGCGGTGATCAGCGTGGAGGAAGTGCAACACGGCGGATTCCTTTCCAGCGGAAATCAGGAAATTGCGATCGTACAGCGGGTGGACAAAGAGCACGGTCAGGCAATGATTGCGGCAACGCGTCAACCGAACACTCCAGGTGTCAGCGGCAGCGGCACACTCCTGGGGGTCGTGGTGAAGGCGTTGGCTCCCGGAACGACGAATATTTCGATTGTGCAGGTGAATGCCAAGGACTCCCAGCAGAAACCATTGGCGCTCCTGACGGGCGAAGCTTCAATTCAAGTGAAGCAGTAAGGCTCGCATAGCGAGCGCCGCAGGATTCTGAAAGATGCGGAAGAGCCAATCATGAACGGGACAAAACGCAAATTAAAACGGCGGAATACGGAAGCGGGAATGACGCTTCTGGAGTTAATCATCGCGTGCTCCATTTTGATCGTTTTGGCGTCGGCGGCGCTTCCCGTGGCCCGCTATTCGATCGTTCGAAGCAAAGAAGCAGAGTTGCGCCGCGATTTGCGCGAGATGAAGGACGCGATTGACCGTTACAAAGACGCGGCCGACAAGAACCTGATCCGCGTGGAAGTTGGAAGCGAAGGCTACCCCCCGGACCTTGAAACGTTAGTGAAAGGCGTGCAGCTCGGCGCTAGTGCCGATCACAAGATCCGCTTTCTGCGGAAGATTCCTGTCGACCCGATAACCGGACACGCTGACTGGGGTTTGCGCGCCGTACAAGATGACCCTGACTCGACGAGCTGGGGCGGAAAAAATGTTTTCGACGTGTACTCCAAATCCCAGGCGACAGCGCTTGACGGAACCAAGTATTCGGACTGGTGAACCATGAAAAAATCCCAAAGCCGCAATCCCCTTTTTGCACTCGCCGGGCACAAACCGCCCCGCTGTGAAGGCGGCTTCACGCTTATCGAGCTGATGATCGTAATGACGATTATTCTGATTCTGATCGGCATCGCGGCCGGAAATTATCAGCGCTCCGTATTGCGGAGCAGAGAAGCCGTGCTGAAGCAGGATCTGCAGGAGATGCGCAAAGCTATCGATAACTTCACCATGGACAAGCAGGCGGCGCCGCAGTCATTGGATGACCTGGCACCGCAATACTTGCATGTGATTCCTGTGGACCCGATCACGAACAGCAAGGACTGGGTACCTGTGGTGGACTCGGTTGTCCTGACTCCGGATCAGGCCAGCTCTGGAATCACCGACGTTCACTCCGCATCCGACAAAGTTTCGCCGTTCGAAAATACGCCGTACAACACCTGGTGACCGCAGGCAGTCCGTCGCCAATATCCCTTGAAAAGCCTTCTATTGAGCTCGCTAGCGGTCTAGGACCGTCCCATTGCGCTGATCGAGAGTGACCGAGTTTGGCCCGGGCTTGATTTGGACTCTTACATTCCAGACGAGCGGCTTGCCTTCATACTGCCCAATTCCGAAGAGGTAGTACACGCCGGGTGGTACCGGTGGCAGCGTTGCCTTTCCATCTGCATCCGTTTTCACTGCTGTGGCACTGTCCGCGATGATGGCAGCGATTGCAGTCCGGCAATCGGGAGTCTTCTTTTCGCATTCCGCATTCATGGCCTTCACAACTGGCGTGCCCGCTGGAGCGCGAAAGCCGCCTTTGGCAAAGGCTGTTTCCGCGCCGTCTTTGAGCAAGTAAAATCCGTGATTTCCGACCGGATTGGCGGTTCCGGATTGTGTGGTAAAGCCCGGAACAATGGAGAGTACAGCGGTGTGTCCCGACGGAGCCGTCGATGCGGCCGCAGCGGCAGCGCTTTCCGGAGAAGCTTTCGAGACCAGCCGCAGTTCGGAGCACTTGCTCCATCCGGTAAAGCCGGAGCCTGAAGAGTCCATTTCGCAGTACGCGCCGTTTGTTTTCATGATCCTGCCGGTAACCACAATCGACCCGTTTGAACGCCGCACCGTATCGCCCGGGCCGATATTCGATGTGCCACCGGTGCCCGCTCGTTGCACCACTTGCATGTATTGAACTTCCAGATATCTGCCTACGTTGTTCTGGCCGAGATTGAGGTCGGCCAAGTTCCC
>QHYO01000412.1 GCA_003224135.1 Acidobacteriota bacterium
AGCTTGCGGAAATCGCGGCAATCGCAAAGGAGATCGCCGGCGACGGTCATCATTTTCGCTTTGTTCAGTTGCCGTTTAATCTCGGCATGACGGAGGCGTCGACGCTCGGCAATCAGTCCCTGGACGGCAAAACGATGACCATTATGGAAGCGTCCGAGGAATTGAACGTCACGCTCATTGCCAGCGCCTCGTTGCTGCAGGGCCAGGTTGCCAGCAATCTTCCGGAATTTGTCGCGGAAGCGTTGGGCCTCGACTCAGACGCGGCCCGCGCGCTGCAATTTGTGCGCTCTTCGCCGGGAATCACTACAGCGCTGGTGGGAATGTCACGCGAGGAGCACGTTCACGCTAACGCAAAATTGATCAGTGTAGCGCCGGCGACCATCGATCAATTTTCCAAACTCTTCTCGCGTGGACAGTCTTCCACATAAATCCGAACAATTTCATGTTCTATTTATGGATCGAGTCGTACCGCGGCAAATTTTCTGCGTTAACCGCGGGTACGAGTTCAATCAATCGGTCCACATCCTCGATCGCCTGATCGAGGATTCTGAGCCGTTCACCGCGGTCCTCGACTTCTGCTGCGCAGCGGAACTCAACCAGGACCTGCCGCAAATTGTGGTTCAACTCCGCGGTTAGATTCATGCGTTCCTTTGCGCGAAGAAATACATGCTGCGTATGAGTGGAGAAAAGGTAAAAGAGCATGACTCCGGTGGCGATCAGCGCGATCGCGATGTCGTTCAGAACGGTGGAGGAAGGAGCTACTTCGAAACTCAACAGAGTGAGATCCACTGCATACGAAACGATGAAAAGTATGCATGCCATTACGCCGGCGGCCTTCACGATTGCAGGCGTCATCCAGTACGGCCAAAATTTGCTGGGCATTGTACTTGCCTCCGCTCGAGCGATTCGACTGGGCTGGCGTTTTCTTGATTCTACACCAGCGGCGCAAGCCCTCTCTCACGCGGAGCATAGCGGCACCGAACAAGGCCGGCTAACGTGTTCCGCGCGCGTGACGTGGCGCCGGATGTAACCACTCCCTGATGGCTTTACCTAACTCCTCAATCTTCCCAGTGAAAAAGTGGTCGACGCGATCGACGACCGTCAGTTCGTTTTCGCCGGGCAGCGACGCCACCAGTTGCCGCACTTTCTCTACATCGCCGTGTTCGTCGTTTGAGCCGTGTACAAAAAGCTTCGGCTTCGCGCACCTCAGCAGATAGGAAAAATCCGAGTTGTTCACGGGCGCTCCGATCCCGATCAACTTTTCCACGCGAGCGTCTTCGCAGCCTGCGCGAAGTCCCACCCAGCAGCCAAAACTGAAGCCGGCAACCAGCAGCGGAGTTTCCGGAAATTCATCCGCTAAAAACTCCAGCGCCGTTCGCACGTCATGCACTTCCCCTTTTCCACGGTCATGCCTGCCTTCGCTTAGTCCGGCACCGCGAAAATTAAATCGCAGCACCGCGATGCCCAGCGAATCGAGCGCCTTGGCCGCCTGAAACACAACTTTGTTGTGCATGGTACCGCCGAAAAGCGGATGCGGATGACAGACCAGCGCCGCAATCGCTGGAGCCGAACCAGTCGGCCTCCACAAAACGCTTTCCAGCCTGCCGTCGGGTCCCTGCAGGAAAAAATTAGTTGATTCGTGAGTTGAGCTCATCGGAGGCAACGACAGTCTACACGAATCGTGCGACGAAGCTTTCTCATCTTTGCTTTTTCCCTGGGTCGCTCAGCTGCTTTTTTTGCGCACCGTCACGCAGAGCAAGTTGCTTCCCGCCTCCATTTCGATCCCGGTTACTTTGGTCGTCCATTCGCCGTCGCCTGCCCAGGGTAATTCGCTTCCCGAAACGAACGAAACCAGCAGCCGTTGCCCAAACGTGTACTCGCGGTTCGTAACGAACTTCAATTTGTCCGGTGACACCTCGATTGTCATCGCTTCCTCATACCACGGTATATGTTCCGGTCGCACGCGGATCGGTAGTGCGATCTTGCTTCCCGCGCCATTCTGGCTGCGAGTTGCCTCGACACCTCCATTGCGTCGCGATTGGGAATGTGCCGGGCCTTCAAAATGCATGGCGACGATCCATGGAGCAGGCAATCGACTGGGGGCTCGTCCGGGTAACGGGACCTGGACCTGAATCTGACCAGGTGACTCCGCGCAACGCACCACGCGCGCAAGCGTTTCCGGTTGCGCGCCAGAATCGTCCGGATCAAATGGAAATGTCACCCACAGCGGGTGTCCAGTACCATGTGCTTCATTACACGCCAGAAGCAGACCACCACGAGACACATTGATGGTTTCGCAGCGGTCCGTGCGTTGACCGAGAGGCGCGGACCATCTGAGCCTCGCAGGAAGCCGGAGCCGTACTCGTAGATGTTGGCGGCGCTGCATGGAAGGCACGCGGTTGGGCGCGAAAAGGCCGCTCTTCGCGGAGTATATTCCCGCAATTGAAATGCAGCAAGTACCGTGCATGACCTGCATAGTTTCGCCGCCATAGTAGCCATAGTAAGAGTTTCACCATAGTCGGGCGCCGAAAGAAAATCTCCCACTGGCCGTAGACCGTTCGTAACAGCGGTACTAGAGCTAAAATTATCGAGTTTAGCGTTGCAGTTCCTATGAGCGAATGGTACGGTTTTGCAGTTTTCATTCGCCCGGGAGTGCCATGCCTGACGGAGCAGATCGCCGCGAAGCTCGCCGGTTTAACATGACCTTGCCCGTGCGTCTTTTGCCGCGAGATTCGCAGTCACCTGAACTTAAGGCACAGACGCGCGACGTCAGTTATCGCGGATTGTATTTTCTCGCCGAGGCCGAATTCAAAATCGGCACCACGATAGAATTTGTCCTTACCCTTCCCGAACAAGTCACCCGGTCAGGCGACGTGAATATCCGCTGCCAAGGGCAGGTCGTGCGCATCGAGCCCACGCACAATGGCAGGACGGGAGTGGCCGCCAAAATCGATCGCTACGAATTTCTTCACGCCGCGGCCTAGTTTCGAAATTTCAGTGTACGCGTCTTGTAACGGCGGTTGGAGAGCCCACTCCCCGCCCTCGTTTCTTCTCCTGCTCCAAATGAGTACAATCATCTGGTTGGCTGCGATCTGCAGGAGGCCTGCGATGTACCACTACGACGCCGCGACCGCTCTCGAGGAGCTGCAGGAAGATGAGCTGCTCCCGCATCCCGTAAAACTTCGCGACATGATTCTCCGTCATCAGCTTGGCGTTGAAGACGCCAAGTCCATCAACCACGATTTTCAGGACTACCTGGCGCGATTTGGCGAGTCACAAAACATTGCGCGTGGAATTCTGGAGAAGCTGGCTTCGAGCAACAGGAAGCAGGCATGAGTAATCGCTCGCCCGCGTTCTCATCTTCCAAAATCCGTTGCCACCGCAAATGAACCGCAAGCCCCGCGTTCTGCTTCTTTCCGCGTCGTCCGGAGCGGGCCACGTCCGAGCCGCTCAAGCGCTTGAAAAAGCGTTTGCCGTACGTGGCGACTGCGAAGTCGAACACATCGACACGATCCAGTACGTCAGCAAACTTTTTCAGCGCGTTTACGACAAGACATACATCTCAATGGTGCGGCGCGCTCCCGACTTGATGGGTGTGCTTTACGAACGCACCGACCAGCCGTGGCAAAATCCCCGCCGTCGCCTGGCGCTTGATCGATTGAATGCACAGCCGATGATTCGTCTTTTGAAACGTGTCCAGCCGGATCTTTGTGTGGCCACACATTTTCTGCCGGCCGAAATAATTGCCTGGCTCATCGCAAAGAAAAAACTGCGCGCGAAAAATGCCATCGTCGTAACCGATTACGACGTACACGCCATGTGGCTTTGCCGCACCGTCGGCCGCTATTACGTGGCCATTCCCGAGGCTGCGGAATACCTTGCAGGAGTCGGCGTTCCCCGCGAAATTCTTCGCGTGACCGGAATTCCCATCGATCCGCTATTTGCGATTCCGCTCGATCGCGCCAGGGCGCGATCCGAACTGAAGCTGGAGGCGAAATCTCACATCCTTCTTTTGGCCGCAGGCGGATACGGCATTGGTCCGCTCGAACAACTTGTGCGTGATCTTCTGGCACTGCGGAAACCCTGGCAATTGGTCGCCATTGCCGGAAAATCGGAAAAAATGAAAAACTGCCTGGAAGACGTGGCGAGCTCTACAGGCTCGCTGGAGAGTGGCGCTCGTCGGCTTGTGCCGGTCGGCTTCACGAACCAAATGGATCAGTACATGGCCGCCGCTGACTTGTTGATTGGCAAGGCCGGCGGACTTACAACTTCCGAGGCGCTCGCTCGCCATCTGCCGATGGCGCTCATCGAACCGATTCCGGGCCAGGAAGTTCGCAACGCCGATCACCTTCTCGAAGCGGGCGCCGCGATTCGCCAAAGTTGCTTGATGACCCGTCGCGGATGGAGGAAATGCGCAGGTCCGCAGCGCAAATGGCGCGGCCCGATGCCGCGGCGCAAATCGCGGAGGACGCTCTTCGCCTGCTACACTGATGGATTACGAATGAGCCCCCGAAACATTTTAATTGGATAACGAACAAGATGCGACGCCACACATTGATGATCGATGCGGACGACACGCTCTGGGAAAACAATGTTTTCTTCGAAAAATTGATCGAAGATTTCATTACCCTTACCGAGCCGTGCGGCTATGCTCGCGCCTACATCCGCCACATTTTGAACGAAACCGAGCGCAAAAATATCCGGCAATATGGCTACGGGGTTCGCAGTTTTGGACGATCGCTCGAGGAAACGTACCTGAAACTGGCCGACCAGATGGCCAAACGCGAAACGCTGGCGGAAATTCATCACCGGGTGATTGAGTTGGAAAGCACGCCACCGAAAATTCTAGATGGAGTTCCCGAAACACTCGCGTAT
>QHYO01000067.1 GCA_003224135.1 Acidobacteriota bacterium
TTTTGTTCTCAGCCTCATCGCTTCTCCCTAGTTTGATTTATTGAATGCAGAGCGACGGATGAATTCGCTCGCTTTCGAATCTCGCAGCCAACTGAGTTCCCGGATGAGTTAGTGACAAGTTCCCGTTCCTGAATCCTGAAACGTTTTTCCCTCCTCCGGCACAAATTCCCAATTGTAACGGCCCGGCAAAAGCGTCAACTTCAAAACACCAAACGCTTCGGCGTCGCGGACTTCACTGTTCGCGTGAGGCGGGCCAAACGGCCGGTGATTTTTTCCGCCGGTTCCGACCACGAATTCACGGATTCCGCGTCTGGCATCCGGGTTCGCTTCCGGAGTTTGCGGCGCGAACCGCTCGTAGTCATGATCGTGGCCGCTTACAATCACGTCTGCGTTCGCCGCGTAGAGAGCGTCCCACAGAGGCTTCACGGTCAAGTCATCGCCGTGCGCACCACCGGAACTGAAAAGCGGTTTGTGAAAATATGCAAGCGTGCACGCCGCAGGATGCGCGGCAAGATCTTCGCGGAGCCAATTCCCTTGCGGCGATCCGGCGTCGCATCCGCCGGCCTCAGCACATTCGCTATTGAGGACAACGATATGCCAGCGCCCGAGCTCGTAGCTGTAATAACCTTTGCTGGACTCGCCCGCCGTCACGCCAAAATATTGGAAGTAGTAAGCGGCACCTACGGAATGGAATTCATGATTGCCGGGCGCAGGCCGTGTGCGGCTTTTCACGCGGCCCCATGTTTTGTCGTAGCAGGCAAAGTTTTCTGGCGTGCCATCGGGATAGGCGAGGTCACCGACCGCCATCACCGTACCCGGAATTTTCTCCAGGAGCTTTGCGGTGGCCTCTCCACCAGAGAGGCCGCGGCAATCCGCAATGTCGCCGGCTCCGACCAGAACCGCTACGCTCTCTGATTTTGCTGGCATTCTCCGCGATGAACAGCTTTCGAGTCCGGCAAAACTTATCAAACACACGAAAAGCAAGAAAGAAATTTCAGTTCGGAAATTGATGGGCTATTTCCTCTCGAAGGTCGGGTTCCAGCGAAATCCAGCGGCGTATGTCGGCTTGTAGTATTCGCGTTGCAAAACGTATTTTGGGCTGCCGTTGTAAAAGCCGAAGACTTCGTTGTTGGCGTTGAGAATGTAAGAAATAAAGCTGACTCCGTGACCGAGCCCGACACTTCCCTGCAGATCGATTTGCAGGTGGGGATAGAAGTAATTATCGCCAAAGGGTCCGTTGGGCTGATCGGCGTAGCCAGCGATGTTTTCGGCGTTGTACGACAGTCCGGCGCGGAACGAAAAACGTTTGTAGTCGTAAGTTGGGCTGACATTCCAAGTGTGAGGAGCGGAACGCACCAGCCGGGGCTTATCGGTGCGGCCGGGAATTCCGCTGGCCTGCGAGTTGGTGTAACCGTAGTTCGCGGAAATACCAAAACCCCTGAGTAGTCCAGGGAGAAAAGTGAGGTGCTGTACGTAAGAGGCCTCAAAACCGTAAACCCAAGCGCTTCCGGCGTTAATTGGTTGACTCACTTCGTAGGTCCCCAGCGGTGCGGTTGGAGCAGGCTGAAAATTCTGCACAATGTTGGTTTCGCTGACGATGGGATCGCTCAGACGCTTATAGAAAAAACCGGCCTGAATGGCGCCAAATGGATTCAAGTAGTGTTCGACTAGCACGTCAAAATTATCTCCAGTTTCCGCTTTCAAGTTCGGATTGCCAAGGGAAGCGGTGTTGATGGCGCCGCCGATGGTCCAGGAGACGACCTGGGCGATATCTTGCGGATTCGGGCGGGACAATCCGCGGCCGTAGACGAGTCGCAAATTGGTGTTGTTGTCGAGCGCGAAACGGAGTGACGCGCTGGGCAGCGCCTTTAGGTAGGAACCGCTGGCTTTCGTCAGCCCAAGGAAGCTGCCGCTGTCATCGAACGTGGGCGATGCGGTATCGAGGTTCGTGCCCTCGAAGCGTATGCCCGCGACCAGCCGGACGCGGCTGCTCAGGTCGATGGTGTCCATCACATAGCCGGCGGAAACCTTCTCAATAAAGCTGTACTGGCTGGTGATATCCGGCGCGACAGCCTCGAAATTTGATTGGTTCGCAAAATAATAAGCGAAAACGTCGTTGAACGCGGGATTGGGTCCCAGCTGGTAGGATTTGTCGTAGTAGTTGTGATTCGTTAAACGGCTTGGGAATTGCGACAGGGCAACGGTCGTGTTGGCATCGAATTCGAGACCGACGGAATTGTCGAACTTATGCGCGTTGCGGAATCTGCCGCCAACTTCGACCGTCGAGGTATGTGAACCGATGTGGTAGCGCTTGGCGAAAGCACCAGTGACCTGCAAATTCACCTGAGCTGTCAGGCCGTGATTGCTTTCAATTTTGTTCAGCACAAAATTGTCAGGGTTATAGGCCTCGGTAAAGCAAGCGGCCGAGAATTGCGGACGATAGATACTCTTGGTGGCAGCCGGGTCGTACTGGCAGGCACTTGTATCGAGGGTGCTGTTGAAAGATGCGGTGGGATCGCCGTTCACGATTTGCCGCGAACGGCCGGAGGAAACATCCCAGGCAAACCAGGTAGAAGAAAACACATGTTTGCCGCCTAGAATCAGGCTGCCGATGGCATAGTCTGGCCGGCGAATCTGGGTGTTGAAGGAGGGCAGGCCGTTGCTGCAAGGGGCTACGGTTGTGCCGGTGCTGTCGGTGGAGCAGCCGTTCGAGCCCAGCAACTGCAGTCCGGTTGTGTTGTCGTTGAGCGAATAGACCCAACGATCGCCAAAGTTTTTGAAGTCGGAGTAGAGTCCGTGCAGGTAAATGTTGGAACCTTCCGCCAGTTTGTAATCAGCGCTACCCGCCAGGCCCCAGCGGCTGCGATAGTAGCGATATTCGCGAATGTCGATGGCCTCATAATAGGGAGGTTGTCCGGGCAGGTTTGTGGCCTGATCCGGTACAGGTTCGATGTCATCGATGCCACGGCCATTCCAGTCGTAGGAACCGCCGATGAGAACTCCCCATCGCTTGTCGTGGCCGAAGCGCTGGCCGAGCGTACCGGTGGATTCAACGGCGGGCCGCCCGCCCACGATTGGCGTGTAACCACCCATTCCGCTGAATGAGATGGTTGGACGTTCGCCTGCTGTTTTGGTGACCAGGTTGACCGAGCCGCCGATGCCGTCTGCATCCTGATTGGCCTGCAAAGTCTTATTGATTTCAACGGACTCGACCAGATCGGCGGGAATGGTATCCAGTTTGATCTGACGGATGCCGGATTCGGGCGAAGGAACGTTTATGCCGTCGAGCGTCACATTGGTCAAGCGAGGCTCTGTGCCGCGGATCTGCACGTATTTGCCTTCGCCTTCATCGCGCTCGAGCGTAACGCTCGGCAAGCGTCCAAACGCGTCGGCCATATTTGCATTCGGCAAGCTGCGAATCACTTCGGCAGGAAGCACCTGCAGGACGTTGTCGGCGGTGCGCTCGCGATTGATGGCATCCGCTTCTCCGTGAGCGCGCTCGGCAGTGACGATCACTTCTTGCGATTGCGCGCCGACTTTAAGTACGGCGTCGGCCCGCGACACGCTTCCCGGCTTAACTTCGACAGAACCCGTGTATGCCTCCAGCCCGACAAAACTCACAGCGATGGTATATGTCTGAGGGTTCACACCCGCGATCGTGAATTCCCCCTGAGCATCTGAAACCAGCGAAATCTCTCCTGGCTCAAGCACAATTCTTGCGCCCTGGAGGACGCCACCGCCCGAATCGACTACGCGACCGGTTATGGTGCCTTTGGCCCCCTGCGAAAGAGCCACCGTGGCAAAGAAAAGTTCGAAGAGTACAAAGAGAACAAAAAAAGATTTTATGCCGAAGCGTTGCGAAATCATGGACGAATCCCTCACTTCAGGACTAAGGATGATTGCCTACACCCCGTTCTTTGCGATTCTGGGTTCCCGTAAAGGTAGCCGGAAGGGCGCGACGGCATGGTTAATCGGATTTGATAGGAGTTTGAATAGAAGCTGAATTTCTTTCAGGCGCGCCGAAATCTTACTGAAAACGCTGCGTTTACGCAGCTAGGCAGCAGCAATGGGCAACTGAATGTGAAAGACGGAGCCCAGCCCCACAGTACTTTCGGCAGTGATTGTCCCCCCGTGCATTTGGGTGACCCATCGGGCAATCGCCAAGCCAAGCCCAGCGCCTGGAGTCTCGCTCGAGCGAGCGCGATCCGCGCGGCGAAATCGTTCAAAGATAAAGTCCAAATCGCTCTCCGGAATCCCGATACCTGAATCTTTTACGGCTATGTGCGCGCGGTCCTGATTTTGGGACAACGCGATTTCGCAGTGACCGCCGGGTGGCGTGTACTTCACCGCATTGTCGATCAAAATGAGCAACAAACGATGAATGGCAATTTCGTCGGCTCGGATCCACACGGGCATGTCCGGGGTTCGCAAGGTGATCGAGAGAGACTTGCCCGCCGCCAGGACCGCTCCTTGCTCCTGCGCCCTGCGCAAGTGAGCGTTCAAATCGAGCGGGAGCATTTCGAGCCCCGCGGCGCCAGCATCCGCTCGGGCGAGGGTCAGGAGATTTTCAAGCAGGCCTGAAGTCTCGACGGAGGTCAGCAAAATCCTGGACAGCACATCTCTGTATTCTTCGGCTGGCCTCGATCGGCGCAAGGCGATCTCAGCGGTCGTTCGAATCATCGCAACCGGAGTTCGAAGGTCGTGCGAAGCGTCCGCCGTGAACTGCGTGATTCTCTGGAAGGAAGCCTCGATGCGCGCGAGCATGGCGTTTAGAGTCTCGGTGAGGCGCCGCAATTCGTCCCTGGGCTCAGGCACTTCAAGACGGCGGGAGAGATTTTGCGCGCCGATTTGCTCTGCTGTTTGAATAATGCGGTTTACTGGCTGCAGCGATTTTCCGCTTAGCCAGTAACCGAGTAGCGAAGCAAGCAGGACGAGGAGGGGCAATGCCTCCTTTTCGATAATTCGGAAGCGATCCAGGGCTTGATCGAACGGCTCCGTAGGAACGGCCGCGTGAATTTCAAAGCGCGCTCCTCGAACTTCCACAAGTCCGAGGGCCACACGGTACTGCGATGAATCCAGGTTCGTGGTGAAGAACGCGATGTCGCTGGCGGCCAACTGCGGCAGTGACGGGCTAGCGCGCAAGAATTGCGGAGAGCGAAACAGCCACGTACCCTTTGCGTCCGCGACTTCCAGCAGTGCGCCATTGGCCCACAGATTAGAGAGATCCCGCAATTCAGCGCGCACGGATTCATCTCCCTGCGAAGCGCTGTTGGCCAAAAGCCGCCTGACCGTGTCGAGATTCGTGCGCGAGGAGTCGTTCACAGTGGTTTCAATGCTGTGCCGGAAGCCGAGATCGCAAATCCAAAAGAAAGCGACAAACGTCAGCCCCAGCACTGCGCAGTAGAGGAGAGTGAGCCTTGCGCGGATTGGAAGATTCAATCGCAGTTTGACGCTCCGATGGAATAGCCGACGCCACGGTGGGTCTGAATAAGCTTGGTCGGCGCGTTATCGTGCACTTTTCGCCGCAGAAGGCGAACGAACGCGTCGAGCGTGTTTTCTTCGATCTCGCGGCGTTCGCCCCAAAGAGCTTCGACGATCGCGGCGCGCGGCACGATGCGACCGCGGTTGCGAACCAAAAGTTCGAGAAGCCGAAATTCCGTGAACGACAACTTGATTTCAGTGCCGTTTCGAAAGGTGCGGAAAGAATTCGTTTCCAGCACCAGATCGGCAAATTCCAAAACATTTTTCGGTTTTGGCACGCTTCGTCTGCCGACGGCGCGGATTCGTGCGAGAAGCTCCTGGAAAGAAAATGGTTTCGTCAGGTAGTCGTCAGCGCCGGCGTCCAGTCCTTTAATGATGTCGGGAAGCGCGTCGCGCGCCGTCAGCATCAGAACGCCGATATCTCCCTTGCGACAGCGAAGTTGCTTGGCAACTTCGAGCCCGTCCATGCCAGGAAGCATCACGTCGAGCAAAACCACATCGAAAGAACCGCTCTTAGAAAGAGCGAGCGCGCTTGCGCCGTCACGGGCAAGGTCAACTTCGTAGGACTCTTCTTCAAGGCCCTGCACCAAAACACGAGCCATTTCGGCATCGTCTTCGACAACAAGAATGTTCACAGGTTTCCCCTCGGGAAGCTTAGTCCTGAGAGTGTGACAATGGTGTGAATCTGCGATTACGCGCGGATTTCAAGGAATTAAAGTCGTTTCCCAGAATGACTTACGTCGATCGATTTTCACGTCCACCACGGTTCGACGGGAGGATCGCGCAGTACGATGCGCGAAAGAAATGAGGCGGCCGATTCAAGACCTTCATCCACGGACGCCAGCGCATCTTCGTGCTCGATGCTGATCACATAGTCGTAACCAACCAACCGAAGCGCGCTGACGATCTGCTTCCACACAATTTCATCATGTCCCCAGCCTACTGTGCGGAATAGCCAGGCCCGTTCGGCCATCTGCCGATAGCTTTTTGCATCCAGCACGCCGTTGCGAGCGATATTTTGCGTGTTCAGGCCGGAATCTTTTGCGTGCATATCCACAGGAATATCGACGCTCTGCCAGAAGAGATGGCTCGGATCAAAATTGACACCGACGTTTTTCCCGGCAGCTTCGCGCAAACGAAGCGCCGTCTCCACGTTATAGACGACAAATCCGGGATGCGGTTCGAGGGCGATCTTGATTCCATGGTCGGCCGCAAACGGTCCAGCCTCCTGCCAGTAGGGAATCACTTTTTTGTCCCATTGCCATTCGAGTGTTTCCAGGAATTCCGGAGGCCAGGGTGCCGTAATCCAGTTGGGGCATTTCGCGCCGTCGCTGTCGCCCGGACAACCGGAAAAAGTGACAACGACAGGAACGCGGAGCAACTGTGCAAGCCGTACCGACTTGCGGAATGCGTCATCGTGTTCGCGTGCCATGGCTTGATTCGGATGCATGGGATTTCCGTGGCACGAAAGCGCGCTGATGGTCAGGCCGGCGTCCTGAATCTGGCTGCGAAAATCCTCGGCCTTGTGTGGGCTTGCGAGCAACGAGTCCACGTCCACGTGGTCTTTACCAGGCCAGCCACCTGTAGCGACTTCAATCGCGGTGACACCGGGAAGAGATCGCGCCTTCGCCACTACCTGGTCGAGAGTGAGTTTCACAAAAACGGGCGTGAACACGCCAAGCTTCATTGAAAGGTCTCCCTTCGCGTCGGGCCCTAGCATACGCTTCGCGAAGAGGAACGTAAAATCGGACCAGGCGGCGGCCTGCATACACTGAATTGCGGGTTGTGTGACTGTAAGGCTTTTGCAAGCCTGAAGGTGCAGTAAGGAGCGCATGAGGACCGTCATGATCAAAAAAGTGAAAAGCGGTTACAAAGTACTTTCCAGCAAAGGAAAAAATCTGGGAGGAATTTTTCAAGCGCAGCAAGTGAGCCATGCTGCGAAGGACAATTTCGCAGCAACAATTTCGACGCCAGGAGTCACTGTTCGCGGGTGAGAAGCCTCCAACACTCGCGTGCGATGGCCCAATCTTCCTGCGCACGCACGACGAGCACTCGCACCTTTGATTCCGCTGTAGCGATGTCCTGGTCGGAAGGATTGGCGGTGTTTTTTGCGGAATCGAGCGCCAAGCCCAAAAAAGTGAAATGACTGCAGGCAGCGCCGCGGACTTCAGAGGAATTCTCCCCAATGCCGCCCGTGAATACGATGGCCTCAGCGCCGCCGAGAGAGGCGAGCATTGAGCCAATACCCGCGCGCAACCGGTGCACAAACATGTCGAACGCGAGTTGGGCGCGTGGATTGCCCGACTGCATTGCAGCGGTGATTTCGCGCATGTCAGCCGAAATTCCGGAAATTCCCAGAAGTCCCGATCTGGAGTTCAACACCTCATCGAGCACTTTGCCATTCAGATCTTCTTCTCGCATCAAGTAAGTAAGGATGCCGGGATCGA
>QHYO01000414.1 GCA_003224135.1 Acidobacteriota bacterium
TCTCGCCGCCATGTACGCCGCAACCGCTTATCCCATTTACGTTGTGATCGATCGCGAAGGAAACATCGCGGGCACCCAGCGCGGCGCTGCCGGCGAAGACGCTCTCCGCTCACTGCTCGCCAGAGCCGGTCTCGGCTCCGATCCCGACGCCGACTCCGAATAATGCAGCGCGGGAATTTGCTCGTGCCGCCATAGTGGTCCTATCCTTCAGGTCGGTTCTTTTTTGTCTTTCTTCACGCGCGGGTCTTCGCATTCTCTTCTTGCGTCGCCAATTGCCTCAGCCACCGGTCCAGCTTTCCGCGATCCTCAGGCTCCATCGAGACGATCGCCACTCCCATGCCCTCTCCGGCAATCACGTTCCGCACATTCGCGCGAAGTCGCAAATATCCTTTCGGAGTTACTATCAGCATTTGAACCGTGCTGCCCGCTTTGGGAGGATTCTTCGTCCGGATAAACAGTCCGCCAAGGGCAATCGTCTCGACGCGCGAAACTTCTCTCAGGTCGCTGGTCTTCCACGCAACCACCGCCGATTTCGGCGCTTTCATCCTCGGATATCTGCGCGTGATGGGCTTTTCTGTCATGCTGGAACCCGGTCCCAAGGCTCTCAACCGCGCCTCAGGTCCCCCACTGGCGTCACTTGCGGTTCCCCGCCGTCTCTTCCGCCGTCTTCAACTGCTTCAGCCACTGGTCCAGCCGGCCGCGGTCTTCCTGTTCCATGGACACGATCGCCACGCCCATACCTTCTCCGGGCGTCACATTCCGCACTACCGCACGCACCCGCACTTCGCCCTGCGGCGTGTTAAAAACCAGTTGCAATGTCGTTCCTGAATTTGCAGGATTTTTTGTTCGGATGAACAATCCGCCCAGCGCCAGATTTTCCACCGGCGAAACAGCTTTCTGCGTACCGATTTTCCACGCCACCAGCGCCGACTTCGGCACTCGGATACGCGGATATTTCCGCTTGTTCGGATTCTCCGTCATGGCTGACCCCGTATCACCACGATAACCCGCTCAACCCGCATTCAGCGCTGCATGTGCGTACCCGCCAATAGAAATCACGACACTACAAAGCGCCGCAGGCGCGCCACACTCTACCCCTTACGGAACCACCACCAGCCTGCGCCCCGGCTGTCCCGGCCGATTCCACGCTCTCTCAATCTGTGCCATTTCGACTCGCTCCGTCTCGATCCGCAATTCTCCACGCGCTCCACCCGTCATCACCTGCTCCATCGCATCAACCAAAATTTCCCGGGAGGGGATCCCACCCGTCCCCATCATCGTCAGAGGTATGCTGCGCAACACCGCCGCCGGCAACTTGATGGTCGGCCCCGCGCTCTCACCGGCTTGCACAAATCGTGTTTCGCGCGTGGCTGTCGCAAATTCCGCTTTGGTTATCGCCGCCAGCAGCGCTTCCGTAGGCCCGCCCCACAAATAATCAAGGATCACGTCAAATCCGCCATGTCCCATCTCGTTCAGAAACGCTTCCTTGAGCGCATCCGCAGCCTGATCCAGTTGTATCGTCGCATCCGCTCCAAGTTCCTCCAGCTTGCCGAGTACTTTCTCGTTTCGCCCCACTCCGACCACGCGCGCAGCTCCCAACAACTTCGCAATCTGCACCGCAAGCTGCCCGGTAACTCCCGTCGCGCCAAGAATCAACACCGTCTCGCCCGCCGCAAGCTTCGCGCGGTGCGTCAGCGATACCCACGCGGAAACGCCCGGATTCGCCAATGCCGCGGCAGTGTCATCTTCAAGCCCAGCGGGCAAAGGAAAGCAGAACGCCCGCGGCGCCACCGTACGCTCGGCCATTGCTCCAAAAGGGCGTCGCGGCCCTCCAAAGAAGACCCGCGTGCCATCCTCGAGGTCTCCCACTCCATCCGTCCCGCAAATCAGCGGCAACTCCCGCGGACTCGCAAAATGCGCCCCACTAGCCAGTTGCTGATCCACGGGCTTCAGAGACGCCGCCCGCACACGCACGACCGCCTCACCCTCACCCGCCTCCGGCTCGTCAAACTCCTCGTATTTCGGCGCTTTGCCAAGTTCATGCAATACCGCAGCCTTCACGCCGCTAGCTCCCACTCTTCCGGAGCTCGATACCGCCGTTGGTCGTGGCTAAGTGCAGATCGCGGCCGCCCGCGCCGACCGTGCCAGAGAGATCCTTCGAGCCGAAACTACCCACAACCGTGACGGGGAAATCAGTGTGGATCCCGCCATTCGTTGTCGCCGCACGGACCTTAAATTCCGCGGAAGCAGGCAACGAAAGACGTACGCTTCCATTCGTTGTCAGGAGTTCAACTTCTCCGTTCCATTTGGCGTTTCCGATGGCGATCATCAAGCCACCATTCGTCGTGCGTGCGGAGGCCCATTCGCTGGTGGTCACGTCCACGTTGCCGTTTGTCGTTGACGCTTCGACGATGCTGTTCAGGTCGCGGCAGCGAATCCCGCCGTTTGTGGTTGTCGCCTTCAGGAGCACGCCTCGTGGCACTTTCAAGTTGAAGTTCAGCTTGGTGCGGTTGTTGTGCCAGCTCCACCCGTGGTGGTCGGAATCCACGCCGCCGCGATGACAACGCCCTGGCTGTGCATCCCTTTCGTATACAGCGCAAATGGTAACGCCGTCAGAATACTCGACCATTTCTACGAACACTTCGTTCGCCTCGCCGTTGGTTTGTTTGATTCCTTCGACCTGCGCTGCCTCTCCCGTTGTGCCGGTAGCGTCGATTCCACCGTTTCGCCCGATAATTTCGAGTATGTGGCCGGGTTTCAGGTTCCCCTGCCAGTGAAATTCACTTTCCTTGAACACCGTTCGTTTTTCGTTTTGTGCTCTTGCCGGCGCGCTACCGGCCAGCAGCAGGCCCGCGAGAGCAATAACCGGCGGAAGGCTCCCGAAGAATAATCCGAAAAATTGATTTTTGGCGCTGCTCATGGTTCATCTCCCCTATTCCATCGGTAAAAGGACATCAACAACAGGATACCGGGCCTTTCACCTGTCGATGGACCGAAAAGTTATACCCGATTCTTCACGCCTCGGGGTCCGTATCAATGGCTACAATATGCCTTGCCGGCATGTGCTTGGTGGATACCCGCGCGCTTGCACATGGTACGAACGCCGGTCGACTTTCGTTCCCCACATCGCTGGTAAACGTCGCGTATGATTCCCCGTCATGGCTCCGCCTAGCGAACAGCCCTTATGGGTCAAAATCCTACTCAATATATGCGATATGCGGTCCGTAGGCGTAGGGTTGGCCTCGTTGGGTGTTCTCAGCGCGGTAGTGGGTTTGGGTTTTTTACTTGGGACTATTCTGTATGTCGACCGGGAACTGTATCCGAATGCTGGTCAGTTTGTAAGAAGGAGATCACGGTTGGTCTCGCTACTGGTATTTTTTGGGCGTCGGGGCCGGGATGCGATTTAGTTTGGAAAGCGTATCGCGGAAAAGGAACTGGTTCTTACGGTTACTAAAACGGAAGCGCACATTTCGTCAAGATAGGCAGGGAGATGTTTCGCAGCGAGACTCGCCCTAAAATCTGTTAAATGAATCCTGCGACCAAGCGAATTCTGAAAATCACTTATCCGCTTTGGCTGGCTTGGTCCTCGGTCCCGGGGTTCTTCACGCCTTTCGCCGCCGGTTAACTGTGCGGCAAATGGCCCAAGCCGACCAGATTCTTACCGGCCTTAACGTGACCCGTGAAGACTTCATCGTCCGCGCCAACGACGGGATACTTCTCGGTGGTTGGAAGCTCAGGCCTGCTCATCCAAATGGCGATTGGGTTCTTCTCATGCACGGTAGATCGCACAATCGTTCCGTCATGCTTCCGTATGCAGGATTCCTCCTGAATGCCGGATACAGTGTGGTGATGATGGATGCTCGGGCACACGGCAATAGCGGCGGCTTAGAGTCGACTTACGGAAAGCTTGAAATTTTCGATATGCAAGTAATCGTAAAGAATCTCGAAGTAACCGAAAAAGTAAGCCACTTATTTGCGCTGGGAGAGTCCATGGGAGCTGCCGTGGCCTTGCAATCAGCCGCAATCGAACCACGCATTGATGGTGTCGTTGCGGAAGGCGCTTTTCGCAATCTGCGCGAGGTGACTTTCGACTATGCCGGACTGCAGCAAAGCGCTGCTCTCGGAAAAACTCTCTTCCGTCCCGCCGCTCTCCTTGCCATCTGGATCGCGCAAAAGCAAGGCGGGTTCGCATTCGAGGATATCTCCCCGCAACGGGCGGTAAAGGTTCGCTCATTTCCGATCCTTCTCATCTGCGGCGCGAGCGACCGCAAAATTCCATGCCGACACTCCGAAGCCATCTTCAATTCAGCAATCGGACCGAAAGAATTGTGGAATGTGCCTGCTACCGGGCACGAGCAAGCCATCAAAACTTCTTCCGCCGAATTTCAACGTCGCATTCTCGACTTTTTCCGCTCCGCAAGTCACTCGCTCGGCCCTGTACAAAATCGCCCTCCAACTTTACCTTCAGTCCAGTGGGAGGAAGAGTAGAAAAGGAATTCCCAGGAGAGCGAGAAGAACAGCCGTGAACATGATTGACCCTCCTGTCACATCAGGTTGTTAGCGAAGCTATGCTTTTCCTTGCGGTCATTTGCGCCCATTGGAAAGCAACTCCTTCAAGAAACTCGCGCCATGCAAAATCTTCCCGCCAAAATTCTCTGCGATGGTTTGTCCCATATCCGCCAGCGTTGCGCGCGTACCCAAACTTACTTCCGCAGTGCCGCGAGGCGAAAAAGCAAGGATCGGCACATACTCCCGCGAATGGTCCGTTGTTTGCCAGCGAGGATCAGGATCGCAGCCGTGGTCCGCGGTAATCATCAGCAAATCGTCTCGCGAAAGCAGCCGCAAAAAATCGCCCAGCAGCGCGTCGAACTCTTCGAGAGATCTCGCAAACCCTTCCACATCTTTGCGATGGCCGTACAGCATGTCGAAATCCACGAGGTTGCAAAAAATCAGCCCCTCAGCGCGTTCTCGAACCGCCGCCGTAATTTTTTCCATTCCATCTGTATTCGATTTTGTCGTGACGTATTGCTGCAGGCCGCGGCCGTTGTAAATATCGTGAATCTTGCCGATGCCAAACACCGGCACACTTTTTTCCTTCAACACATCCATCAACATTGGCTTCGGCGGATCGACTGCATAATCATGTCGCCGCGAAGTTCGCGTGAAATTTCCTGCTGTTCCCGTAAATGGCCGCGCAATCACGCGCCCCACTCGGTGCGGTCCATCCAGAATTTCACGCGCGATTTCGCACATGCGATACAGCTCAGCAATCGGAATCACATCTTCGTGGGCCGCAATTTGAAAAACGCTGTCGCCCGACGTGTACACAATTGGTTTGCCCGTCCGCACATGCTCCTGGCCCAGCTCCTTGATAATTTCCGTTCCGGACGCTGGTTTGTTTCCAATCGTCTTTCTGCCAGTTCTTTTCTCCAAGGCGTCAATCACTTCCGGCGGAAATCCGTGCTTGTACACAGGGAAAGCTTGATCGAGCCATACACCCGCCATTTCCCAGTGTCCCGTTGTCGTGTCTTTTCCCGGCGAGTGCGTCGCACCTTTGCCATACGCACCGCGTGGTTTCCTAACCGGCGTCAAATGCGCGAGCGGCTCGATATTTGCCAAGCCCAGCTCCACCAGATTTGGAACAGTCAACGCGCGCGATTCCGCAATATGCCCCAGCGTGTTTCGCCCCACGTCGCCATAGTCCTCAGCATCCGGCAACTCGCCAATTCCCACGCTGTCCAACACAATCCAGATCACACGTCGAAAACCAGCCATTCTTCCGCTCCAAAACCTCAACTGACGCGCTTCTTCGCGACTCTAGCACAGCTCCACGCCATCCGCTCTTTCGCCCGTTCTAACCGCATTCACCAATTTGCTGGTCTACGCACTCTGCGGCTCACACCTCATTTCGTGTTAGATTGCCTTTACCTGAACTATTTCCCTTTTTCATTCGTAGTACCAAGTGTGGAGGTCGGCAATGCCCCAGGACGACCGGAAGCCCAGAACATCTCTGGTCATGCCCATCCTGCTGATTACGATTGGCGGGCTGTTTTTGCTGAGGAATTGGAGCCCAGGCTTCGAGCCGTATCAAGTTTTGAAAACGTATTGGCCGCTGATTCTGATTCTTGTTGGCCTGGGGAAAATCTGGGATTCCTCGCGGAATCGAGCAGCCGGACAAGCCACCACTGGAATCGCGCTCGGCTCTACGCTCGGTGTCGTGGCATTCGTTCTCGTGATTGTGATTCTCCTCGGCCACTACCAGAAAACGCGCCAGCACGATGACCCCGACGACGATTTCGCGCGGCACACCTCGCACGTCATCGAAATGCGCGATCTGCAAGGTGCCAAATCGGTTTCTGCTGTGTTGCACATGGGCGCGGGAGAATTGACCGTGAGCGGCGGTTCAGCGCATTTGGTTAACGCCGATTTCCACTTCGATCGCAAGTGGGACAATCCGACGGTCGAGTACCATGTGTCAGACGGCAAAGGTGTTCTCGATGTGGATCAGGAAAGTGGCCACACAAACTTTGGGCCTTCCAACAATGCATGGGATTTGAACTTCACAAACGACGTTCCTCTTACTCTCCGCGTAGATATGGGCGCGGGCCAGGGCAATCTGAAGCTCCACGGCATGAACGTCACTGACGTCGAGCTACACATGGGTGCGGGGAAGGTGGTTTTGGATTTAACCGGTCCGCGCAGGTCCGACCTGAACGTTTCCGTCAAAGGCGGCGTTGGGCAGGCGACGATTCGGCTGCCGAAAGACGTTGGCGTCACCGCACACGCAGCTGGCGGTATCGGTTCGATTCGCGCTGAAGGTCTGCACGAGAACGGAGGCGAATATAAGAACGACGCTTACGGCAAAACGCCATACACGATCAAGCTGGACGTTCAAGGTGGCATTGGAGAAATCGAACTGATTCAAGAACCGTAAAAACGAGCGAAGTTTCTCCGAAACCCGCCCAGTGACTGGCAAAATCACGATTTGCCGCGCGTTTCTTGCCGCAGTATAATTTGAGGTTTAGACAGTGCTTGCTGCTCGCGCTGTCTGGGCTTCCTCTTGGCAAAACACGAAACTTTTTCCGAGGCCGCTCCCGGCCAGCTGAACCAGGAGACGCTGCGTGTCCGCGGCGCCCGCGTCCACAACCTGAAAAACGTTTCAGTTGAAATTCCGCACAACGCCATCACCGTGGTCAGTGGCGTCAGCGGTTCCGGGAAATCCTCGCTGGCGTTCGACACGATTTACGCGGAAGGCCAGCGCCGCTACGTGGAATCGCTCTCCGCATACGCGCGGCAATTTCTAGAGCGCATGGAAAAACCGGATGTCGATGAGATTTCCGGCATCGCTCCGGCGGTCGCGATTCGCCAGAAAAATACCACGCGGAATCCGCGCTCCACAGTTGCTACTGCAACGGAGATTTACGATTACTTGCGGTTGTTTTTTGCGCGCTGCGGGCAAACCTTTTGTCTCAAGTGCGGCGCCGAAGTGCGCAAGGATACGCCCGACGCCATCGCCGAAAAAGTCTTGTCAATGGGGGACGGCCGCAGATTTTATGTTTTGTATCAGTTGAAGATTGCCGCGCCGCAACCTGCCGCGAAATCCCGCAAAGCGGAACGCAAAAAAATAAACGAGCCTGCTCCGGAACAGTTGCGAATTGCGCTGCTGGATTTGCAAAAGCGCGGATTCAACCGTTTGTATCAAGAAGGCCGAGTGCACGAGTTTATTTCGCCGGAATCGCTGCTGGACGTTGATTTCAAAAAACCGGTCCATGTTTTGGTGGATCGATTGGCAGTAAGTGAAGAAGCGAAATCGCGGCTGATCGATTCCGTCGAAATTTGTTACCGCGAAGGGCAAGACGAAGCGATTGTTGAATTCGTGCCCGACAACGCAGAACAGCGTGGCGCGAATGGCGTCACGGCGGAACGGCTGAAGTTCAACGAACGGTTTGAATGCAAGAATGACGGAACGATTTATCAGGAGCCGGAGCCACGGCTATTTTCCTTCAACAATCCGTACGGCGCCTGCCCACGTTGCCAGGGATTTGGAAACACCGTCGATTTCGATTTGAATCTGGTAGTGCCGGATCTGAGCAAGTCGCTCGATGATGGGGCGATCGAGCCGTGGACGAAACCTCGCTATCGCGTACTTCTGAACGACGCAAAGAAATGGGCGAAGTCGCAGGGCATTCCCAGCAACGTTCCGTGGCGGCAATTAACGGAAGAAGAACGCCAGCGAATTCTGGAAGGCGATCCTGAAAATGACTACGAGGGCGTGAAAGGTTTCTTCGCATGGCTGGAGCGCAAAAAATACAAGTTGCACGTGCGCGTTTTTCTAAGCCGGTATCGCGGTTACGCAAGTTGCCCGGAGTGCGGCGGCACGCGATTGCGTCCCGAAGCGCGCGCGGTAAGAGTGACCGGCAGAACAATCACAGACATTTGCAAGCTGACCGTGAAGGAAGCGCGCATTTTCTTCGCGGAGCTGCAGCTCAGCGAGTCACAATCCAAAGTTGCCGACAGAATCCTGGAAGAGATTCGCTCGCGCCTGCAGTTTCTCGATGAAGTTGGATTGGATTATTTGTCGCTAGATCGACTGACATCAACTCTTTCCGGCGGCGAATCGCAGCGAATCCAACTGGCGACTTCACTGGGATCGCATCTCGTCGGAGCGTTGTACGTACTCGATGAGCCATCAATTGGTTTGCATCCGCGGGACACGAAACGGCTGATCGATATTTTGAAGTCGTTGCGCGATCTTGGGAACACCGTGCTGGTTGTGGAGCACGATCCGGATACGATCGAAGCAGCGGACAGAGTCATTGATCTGGGACCCGGCGCGGGCGAACTTGGCGGCAAGTTGCTGTTCGCGGGAAGGTATGACGAAATTCTGAAGGATCCGAAATCCATTACGGGGCGCTATCTGAGCGGTGAAATGCGAATCCCGGTGCCGAACACGAGGCACAAGCCCGCGGGAAAGTTTTTGCGGCTCCACGGTGTGACGTTGCACAACCTGAAAAACGTGGACGCTATGATTCCACTGGGAACGCTCACAGTTGTGACGGGAGTCAGCGGGTCGGGAAAATCGACGCTCGTTCATGATGTTTTGTACAAAGCCCTGCTCGCGAAAAAGAACGGCGGAACGGAAAAAGAATTCTGCGAACGGCTGGATGGCGATTATCAGGTGAGAGAAGTGGTGATCGTGGACCAGTCGCCCATCGGGCGGACGCCGCGCTCCAATCCCGCGACGTACCTCAAAGCGTTTGACGCGATCCGGGAAATTTTCGCCGACACACCGGACGCAAAACGGCGAGGCTACACAGCGGGACATTTTTCGTTTAACGTGCCGGGCGGCCGCTGCGAAACATGCCAGGGCGACGGCACAGTTACCGTGGAGATGCAGTTTCTTGCCGATGTGGAACTGGTATGCGAAGAGTGCCGGGGAACGCGGTTCAAGAGCAGCGTCTTGGAAGTGCAGTATCACGGGAAAAATGTACATGATGTCCTGGGCATGACGGTGCGCGAGGCTTTGGCTTTTTTTGTGAATGTGCCGAAGATCACCTCGAAACTACGCATCTTGAATGAAATTGGTCTGGGATATTTGCGGCTGGGACAATCGGGGACAACGCTTTCAGGTGGTGAAGCGCAGCGGTTGAAGCTTGCGGCGCACCTGACGCGCACGGAAAACCAGGGAATTTTGTATATTCTCGATGAGCCCACGACAGGTCTGCATTTTGATGACATTGCGAAATTGCTGGCGGCATTTCGCAAACTGCTTGAATCCGGAGCGTCGCTGATCGTCATCGAGCACAACCTGGACGTCATTAAGTCAGCGGACTGGCTGATTGATATGGGTCCGGAAGGCGGCGATCAGGGCGGAAAAATCATCGCGACGGGTACGCCGGAGCAAGTCGCCCGGAACTCGCAATCGCACACCGGGAAGTTCCTTGCAAGAGTGCTGCAGGCGAATGGCCAGGCAAAGCGAAACGGGAAGGGCGCATCGAACGGAACAGAGAAGGCCGCTAGCAACGGCAAGAAGGCAGTCACTCCTCTAGCAAAATGACGCGGAACGCGACGATAGCGGAAATCCGGCGAATGTGCACGGGATTCGTTTTGTCATGCGTGATTATTGTGCCGCAGACGCATGCGCAAGTCGCTCCGGGGGCGCAGGGCGGAAAAGGAACGAAGCAGAGAGTGGCGAATCCGCTGAATGATTTGTTGGACGAGGCACGCCGCGATATCGACAAACAGGATTTTCAGGCGGCAATTGCGCCACTGCAGAAGTTTATTGCGGAAAAGGATGATTTTGCGTATGCACATTTTCAGTTGGCCTACGCGTACACGGGACTGCAGAAAAGCAAAGAAGCGCGAAGCGAATACGAACGTGCGATGCAGCTCGATCCGAAAATGCCGGAAGCGGCGCTGAATCTGGGGATTTTGTTGCTGGGCGATGAACCCGCCGCGTCAATTGCTCCGCTGCAGCGAGCGGTGGAATTGTTGCCGACGCAAAGCCGGCCGAGAACGCTGCTGGGCCTGGCGTATGAAAAATTGAACGATCAGAAAAATGCAGCGAATGCCTACGAAGGCGCACTGGCGCTCGATCCGAAAGACACGGAGACGAGCCTGCACTTGGCGCAACTGTATCTTCGGGAAGGCCGAGCTCAGGAAGCCGAAGCGAAGTTTCGCGTGGTGCTGGCGACGGAACCAGAATCGCGTGCGGCGCTTGCAGGTCTTGGACAGAGCCTGGAAGCACAGAAAAAGCCTGAAGCAGCTGAGGCTTACCGAAATTATTTGAACGCACAACCGAACGACGCCGCGGTGCGCGAGCGGCTTGTGCGTCTGCTGCTTGCGAATGAGAAGTACGACGACGCGCTGGCCGAGATGGGAAAATCGGAAAAGGGCGGCGCGCCATCGGTGGAATCGCTCAAGCTGCGCGCGGATATCCTGATCGGCGAAAGGAAATGGGCTGAGGCGATTGTGGCGCTCAAACAGGCTGTGACGCTCGCACCAAATGATGCTCGGCTGCGCGGCGGTTTAGGGCGAACGTATATGCAGCAACGAGATTTTGCGAACGCAGAGAAGGAATTGAAAACCGCGATTCAGCTGGACGCGAAGAATCTGACTTACTGGAAGGATTTGGCGTCCAGCACGTATCTGGCTGGCGATTATCCAACGACACTGGCATTGCTGGACCGTGTGGCACAACAGGAGCCGCCGACCGCCGGTGAGTTGTTTGTGCGCGCTCTCTGCTACGATAAACTGCAACAAACCAAAGCGGCTCTGGACGCTTACGAAAAGTTCTTGGAAGCGGATCAGAACAGAAACCCGGACCAGGCATGGCAGGCTCAGCAACGCATCATTGTTCTAAAAAAGACGCTCGAAAAAAGAAAGTAAGTCCCTCGCTGCGAGTGGCAATGCGTTGTGCGGCTGTGCTGTTTGCGGCGACGCTACTTTGCGCGGGTACTGAAGGCGCCGTGGAGAGCCTGGAGCAACTGCAGCAACGGTTCGATCATGAAACCGACGGAGTGAGGAAAGCGAAGGCGCTGCAAAAGTTGGGCGACGCGCAATTCAATAAAGAAAGAGAAGCGGCA
>QHYO01000413.1 GCA_003224135.1 Acidobacteriota bacterium
AGGCGCAAGTAATCTTGCGGCCCGCAAGTTTCGAATGGCGCGTTCGACGTTGGCCCAGGAAGTGTTTTGGGTGAGAATCGCGCCAACGATGATTTCAAAACGGGTGCGGCCCGGCCACCAATGCTGCGGCCCATGAGCAGCTAGCAGGGAATCGAAGTAGGAGCGAAATACCCCGGGAAGGATAGGATCTGGGGCCGATTGGACGGAACTGCTCGCCAATGAGCGCTCTGCCTCTGAGCGGGAGGAATCCGCGACCACTGGCAGCAAGCCGTGTGCGCTGTGCGCCTGAAATGGCCGGACATTTTGCGGCAAGACGCGGGAAGCAGCCATATGAAAGGCACGATAACGACGAGCGCGGGGCAAGTCAAGGAACGCCGGCGCCGTGCAGAGAAAGCCACTGTCCGACTGGACAGGGGTTAGCGACTTTAGAACGACCGACGAAAATCGACCCGCCGAATGTGACAGGTTTTGCTACTTTTAGCCGTGAGTGAACTACCGTCGGGAGCACCACGGATGTCCGTCCGTTTAGGCGAAATCCTGGTCAAAGAAAGTTTGATCTCGCAAGACCAACTGCAAAAGGCGCTCGAATATCAGCGAGCGAACGGCGGCAAGCTGGGAAGCTGCCTGACCAAGATGGGGTTCATTACCGACGACGACATTACGGGAGTGTTGTCGCGCCAGTATGGCGTGCCTTCCATCAACCTTAAGTATTACGAAATCGATCCGAACGTCATTCGCCTGATTCCGCAAGATACTGCGCTGCGATACCAGGTTGTGCCGCTGTCGCGCGTGGGCTCTGTGCTGACGATAGCGATGACTGATCCCACCAACGTTTTCGCGATGGACGACGTGAAATTCATGACCGGCTTTAACGTAGAGCCGGTGGTAGCGTCAGAATCCGCGATAGCCGACGCGATTTCGCGATTCTACGGTGGGTCTCATTCGAACGGTGAAGAGCTCACGAACCTGATGCGGGATTTGGTGGACGAGGAACTGGAGCTTGCCTCAGATGAGACTGAGTTGGACGCGGCATCACTCGAGAAGGCAGCGGAAGAAGCGCCGATCATCAAGCTGGTAAACCTGATCTTGACGGATTCCGTAAAGCGCGGCGCAAGCGATATCCACCTGGAGCCTTACGAGACGGAATTGCGTGTTCGCTTCCGCATCGACGGAATGCTGCAGACGGTGATGACTCCGCCGTTGAAGGTGAAAGACGCCATCACGAGCCGCATGAAGATCATGGCTAAGCTCGACATCGCGGAAAAGCGCCTGCCGCAAGACGGCCGCATCATGATCAAGTACAAGGCGGAAGGCAAAAAGAAGGAACTCGACTTCCGTGTTTCCACTGTCCCGACGCTTTACGGCGAAAAAATCGTGCTTCGGTTGCTGGACAAAGAGAATCTGCGTCTGGACATGACCAAGCTGGGATTCGAGCAGGAATCTCTGATCAAGTTCGAACGGAGCATTTTGAAGCCGTACGGCATGGTGCTGGTTACGGGGCCTACAGGGTCGGGTAAGACCAATACTTTGTATTCTTCGGTCGCGCGGTTGAATCAAGTGGACACGAACATCATGACCGCGGAAGACCCGGTCGAGTTTCAATTGGGCGGTATCAACCAGGTACAGATGAAAGAGCAGATCGGGTTGAACTTTGCCGCGGCATTGCGTGCTTTCCTGCGGCAAGACCCCAACATCATCCTGGTCGGCGAAATCCGAGATTTCGAGACGGCGGAAATCGCGGTAAAGGCCGCGTTGACGGGTCACCTTGTGCTATCGACTTTGCACACCAATGACGCTCCTTCCACCATCAGCCGTTTGATGAACATGGGAATTGAGCCATTTCTTGTGGCGACGTCGGTGAACCTGATCTGCGCGCAGCGGTTGGTGCGGAGGATTTGTTCAAACTGCAAGGAAGAAGTGGAAGTTCCGCCGCAGGTGCTCATCGACGCAGGTTTCAGTGAAGAAGAGCTAAAGACCACTAAGATTTATCACGGCAAGGGCTGCAACATTTGTAACAAGGGTGGCTACAAGGGAAGAACCGGCTTGTATGAGGTGATGGAAATTAATGATGAGCTCCGTGAGTTGATCCTGGTGGGAGCTTCGGCGCTGGAGTTGAAGAAAAAGGCCGTCGAGCAAGGCATGTTGACTTTGCGGCGCAGCGGCCTGGTAAAAATCGCAGCAGGTATGACCACCATGGATGAAGTTCTCCGTGAAACGGTTTTGTAGATACAGGTTTCAGGGTTCGTACTTACGAACCTTGAGTCAAAGAGGGTGCGAAGATGTCTGGAATTACGCTTAGCGAACTGCTGAAGAAGATGATCGAGATGGGCGGCAGCGACCTGCACATCACGACGAACAGCCCGCCACGCGTGCGCGTGCACGGCCGTTTGCGGCCACTCGAGATGCCGCCACTGAGCGCCGCAGACACCAAATCGCTGGCTTACAGCGTGTTGACTGACGCACAGAAGCACCGCTTTGAGGAAAATCTGGAGCTCGATTTTTCATTCGGCTTGAAGAATCTGGCACGTTTTCGTGGCAACGTATTCAATCAACGCGGGGCGGTAGGTTCCGTTTTCCGCACGATTCCCTGGGAAATCAAAGGATTTGACGCGCTAGGCCTTCCGCCGGTGGTGAAGGGCCTTTGCGAGAAGCCACGCGGGCTAATCCTTGTGACGGGCCCGACAGGTTCTGGAAAATCGACTACGCTCGCCGCGATGCTGGACAAGATCAATAGCGAGCGCGAAGAGCACATGATCACGATCGAAGACCCGATCGAATTCCTCCACAATCACAAAAAGTGCCTGCTGAATCAGCGCGAAGTCCACGCGGACACGCATTCGTTCTCAAATTCGTTGCGCGCGGATTGAAGCGGCACTGCGCATCGCGGAAACCGGCCACTTGACATTCGCAACGCTCCATACCAACTCGGCCGCATCCACGATTAACCGTATTATCGACGTTTTTCCGGCACACCAGCAGCCACAGATTCGCGCGCAACTTTCGATGGTGCTTGAGGGCGTGCTTTGCCAGGCGCTGTTGCCGCGAGTGGATGGCCGCGGCCGGGCAATGGTAATGGAAATTCTGGTGCCAAATCCCGCGATTCGAAACCTGATTCGTGAAGACAAAATTCACCAGATCTATTCCGCGATGCAAACCGGTACCGGGCAATCCGGTATGCAGACATTCAATCAGAGCCTTGCAAACACCTATTTCGCAAAGCAAATCACGCTAGAAGTGGCGCTTGCGCGTTCGTCGAATCCGGACGAACTGCAGGACATGATCAATCGGGGAGTGGCGAGCGCGCCGGCAGGATCGGCCAGGACGCCGTTGACGACGAAGCGGTAAATACGAAGTTTGCTTGTGAGTGAACGGTTTCAGAAGATTTGAGCGACCGAGGAGGAAACTATGCCGGTCTATACATACCGAGGAACGAATCGTGCCGGAGGTAACGTCACGGGAGAAATGACGGCGACGAACAAGGGGGAACTACAAAACCTCTTGAAACGCCAGCAGATCACCGCCACGAAAATGAGCGAGAAGGGCCGGGAGATTAATCTCCCGACTTTCGGCGCTGGCGTGAATGCCAAGGAGCTCGCAATCTTCACGAGGCAGTTCTCGGTGATGATCGATGCCGGTTTGCCACTCGTGCAGTGCCTTGAGATCCTCGCCTCCCAGCAGGAGAACAAGACATTTCAGAAGGTGCTCGTCAATACGAGGTCCGGAGTCGAGGGCGGCACTACGCTGTCCGCCGCAATGAAGCAGTCACCTAAGGTCTTTGACCCCCTGTACACGAACATGGTCGAAGCCGGCGAAACGGGCGGTATTCTCGACACGATCTTACAGAGGCTTTCCACCTACATCGAAAAGAACGTGAAGTTGCAACGTGCCGTAAAGTCCGCATTGGTTTACCCGATCGGAGTCTTAACGGTGGCAGGTGGCGTAATCATCCTGTTGCTCTGGAAAGTCGTGCCGATCTTCGCCACTTTGTTTGCTGGTTTGGGCGTCTCCTTGCCGCTGCCAACGCGCATTGTCATGTCATTGAGCAACCTGATCGGGAGCTGGTTTGGTTTTCTGTTCCTCGTGGCGATTGTCGCAGGTGTATTCGCCCTGAAGGCGTGGTACGGGACTCCAGGCGGACGATTGATTCTGGACAGACTCGTTTTGAGGCTCCCAGTACTGGGTATCCTGATGAGGAAGATCGCCGTGGCGCGATTCACACGTACGCTCGGCACGCTGATCTCGAGCGGTGTCCCCATCCTCGAAGGTCTCGACATTACCGCACGCACCGCGGGCAACGCGGTGGTCGAACAAGCGCTGCTTAAGGTGCGTCGGTCGCTCGAAGAAGGCAAATCACTTACGGAACCGCTGAAGGACTCGCAAGTCTTTCCAGGAATGGTTACGCAGATGATCGCCGTCGGTGAACAGACCGGCGCGATGGATGCCATGTTACAAAAAATCGCAGACTTTTATGAAGAGGAAGTCGATGCCGCGGTGAAAGATTTATTGACCGCGCTCGAACCCGTCATGATCGTGTTTCTTGGAGTTGTGGTCGGCGGCGTTGTTATTTCGATGTACTTGCCGTTGTTCTCGCTGATCGGAAAACTGAGCGATATGCACTAATCCGGCGCCTTATCTGGAGCTGAATGCTCTGGACGAGGGAAGACCGGCCGGAAACGGCAGTCTTCCCTCGTCTGATTTTTGGGGAAGCGTAGAATCGACCTTGTATGGAATCTCAGCGCACAAAACGTGAGTGGTTGCAGTGGCTGGCACGTGTGCGGTTGCTGATGATCCTGTTGATCCTCGCCGTAGGTGTGTTCTGGCCGCAATACGCCACGGGCCAGGCCACTAGCCGCCTATTCCTCCCAATTATTGTTTTTTGGATCATGCTCGGGAGCCTCGAGTTGATCCTTGTCCGTTGGATTCCCGACGCATCCTGGCACGGCGGCTTACAAGTTGGCTGCGATCTGGTCGTGATCACTGGCGTGGTGTACACGACCGGCATTCAGGATAGCTACTTTATTTCACTGTATCTGCTCCTGATCATTGTTGGCAGCATTCTTTTCTCCAGAGAAGGAACGTTCTTAACTGCTGGCGCCTCGCTCGTCCTTTTGTTCACCCTTGAGATGCTCGCCTATACGGGAAAGATTCCGGCGGCAGGCGTAGCGCTGGGTTCAAAAGGCGCCATCGCTGTTTGGTTCGTCAGTCATGGATTGGGATTTCTCGCTGTTGCGTATCTCGCTAGCCTTTTGTCGCACTTGTTGCGCAGCAAAGGTCAGGAACTCGACGCCAAAAGGGAAGAACTGCTCGAACTCCAGGACTTCACGCAGGACATTATTCATTCGATGCGCGGTGGATTGCTGACAACAGACGGCGAGGGAAGAATTGTCGTCTTGAACCGCACGGGGGAAGAAATTTTAGAGAAGTCTTTCAACGAATTGCGTGGAGTTTCGCTCAAAGAATGGAACAGCGACTTCTGGCTGCCCGGACTGATGACCGGCCGCGAAAAAGCCGGCTTGCGAAAAGAGATTGATTACAAGACGCCGAGGGGCAAGCAGCGATTCCTGGGAATCAGTGTTTCGTTCTTGCGATCGAGAGACCTGGCCCGCAGCGGCTATGTATTCAATTTCCAAGACTTGACGGATCTACGTAGACTTGAGCAGGAAGTGGCCACGAAAGAGCGGATGGCCGCACTGGGACGACTCTCCGCGGCAATTGCGCATGAAATTCGCCAGCCGCTCACGGCGATGGTGGGAGCGGTGAAGGAATTGGGCCGAATGATCCCTCTCGAGGAAGATGAGCAACATCTCGTTCAGATCGTCAGTCGAGAGTCGGAGCGGCTGAACCGGATCATTACGGATTTTCTGAATTATTCCAGGGAAAAGAGCTACGAATTTGAAGAAGAGGACGTGCGTTTGCTGCTCGATGATGCGTTGATGTTGATGGAGAAAAAGCCGGACGTCGGAACCAAGTACCAGATTGAGCGAGCATACAACGGCAAAGTGTTGAAGGCGCGCGTTGATGCCAGCAAAATCAAGCAAGTCTTCTGGAATCTTTGCGACAACGCATTGCGCGCCATGCCGCAGGGCGGAAAGCTCACCGTGAGGCTCGAAGAGCTGCCGCTTTGGCTGAGAATTGCCTTTCGCGACACCGGTGTAGGCCTGGACG
>QHYO01000417.1 GCA_003224135.1 Acidobacteriota bacterium
ACTGGCCAAGCAAAGAGCTGCCGGAAGCCCTGACGCGTGCGGGCTTTCACGTCGTGGTGCGTGGAGGGCCGAGGCCTGAGGACCATTCCGCTTACGAGCTCCATAGTTCTCGGAACCTCGCACATGACCCTGGCGAAGTAGTGGTCCGCCACATTGGCCGCGCGCCCGAGCGTGCCGATCTGATTTACTCCTATCGTCCCTTGAGTGAACTGCCGGAAATCATCACCACAGCCAAGAGGCTTGGTGCTCAGACGATATGGACGCAATCGGGGCTATCCGCTGCGGGAGTAATTGATCGGAAAGGTTGCTGGGTGCCGGAAGAGGAACTGCGGCTGGCGCGAAACCTCGTGGAATCAGCAGGGTTGCGCTACATTACCGGGCCATATATCGGAGACGCGGCTCAGAGGTGACAGAGAAGGTAGCGGACGGTTTTTGCGCCGTTGTGGATGACCGCGCGGCCGACTTCAGAGAAATCGAGACTGGCGTGGAAGGCGTCTGAGACTGGATTGGGCGGGTCGAGGTTGACTTCGCAAACGACGCGGTCGTGCCCGGCGTCCTTGGCGTGTTCAAAGAGATTCATGTAAAGAGTTCGCGCATAGCCCTTGCCGCGTGCGCCGGCTGACGTCACGACACGGTCAACGTAAACGAATTTGTCGTGGCGTTCCTTTTCGAAGTAAGCGCGAAACCAGAGAAAATTCGTGTGGTCGTAACGCGAAGATTGGTCGAACGCGATGATCAGGGCGTCGGCTTCGCTGATCGTGGCGGCGTAAAAGGATTCGCGGATGAGTTTGTCAAACTCGGTAAGCGTGAGCGCGGAGAGTTCGATCGCGTGGTCGTTGTTGAGGGCGAGAAGCGGCTCTGTGGCGGAGTAGAGCCGGCGGATGTATGGGTGAGATGGGGAAGCAGTGGTCATGCGACTGGATCTTTTGCTGCGGTCACAAATAGGATAGCAGTAATTGCAAGGCTCGAAATTCGAAAACCGAATTGCGACATCGGAAATACCAAATGGGAAAATACGGCAAGGCCGCGGGATGGAGGCGGGCTCGCCGCAAGGAAGGCCAAATTGAGCCTCAACCGCCTACTGCGTTCTCTGCCCAGCTTCTACCTGCGTAACTGTATGGGAACGGTAAGGTACGAGGGCTAACCTTTAGGAACGAAACCATCGCACGGGCCAGCCAGATTGATGCATCAATTCAGAGCGCCCGCATCCATTACAAAATCAAGACAATGGCGGGCGAAAGGACGGAAAATGCATTTAGTGAAATCAGTTCGTCTTTTGGTGATCACCATAGCGACGTTGATGAGTTTTGCCGTGCCACGGGCCGCGTTTTCGCAAGTGGCCATCGGCGTGTCGGTCAATTTTGCTCCACCGGAGTTGCCGGTTTATGAGCAGCCGATATGTCCGGGCGAGGGGTACATCTGGACGCCTGGCTATTGGGCGTGGGATGACGAAGACGGCGACTACTACTGGGTGCCGGGAACGTGGGTATTGGCGCCGGAGCCCGGTTTCTTGTGGACTCCCGGCTACTGGGGCTGGGGTGGTTCAGCCTTTATCTTCCACGAAGGCTATTGGGGACCGAGCGTGGGATTTTATGGCGGGATTAACTACGGCTACGGATACTTTGGCCACGGTTATGAGGGCGGACGTTGGGACGGCGGACGTTTTTATTACAACCGCGCGGTGAACAACGTAAATGTGACCGTAATTCACAACGTATATGAGACGCGGGTGACCAACGTCAACGTTACGCGCGTGAGTTACAACGGTCCGAACGGCGGAATCAACGAGCGCCCGAGACCTGACGAGGAAGCAGCGGCGCGGCAACGGCACTTGCCGCCGGTACCGGTGCAGCATCAACACATACAGGCGGCGCGAAGCGACCGCGAGCTGCGGGCGTCTGAAAATCGTGGCAAGCCGCCTATTGCTGCAACACAGCGACCGGGAACATTTACCGGCGGAGCGGTGGTGCTCGCGAAAGAAGGAGGCCGGTACAATCCGCCGCCGAATCGCGGTGGAAGAAATGAAAGCGGGGCGACGAACAACTCAAACCGACCCGAGAATAATGCCAACCGGGCACCAAACGCGAACCGCCCGCCAAACACGAATCGTCCGGAGAGCAACGCCAACCGGCCGAACTACGTGCATCCGAACGACTTGCCAAAGGCCAACCGTCCGGATCGACCGCCAAGCGCCGGCAATTCAAAATCGGACCAGAAATACCAGCAGCAGCAAGACAAGATGTACCAGAAGCAAGATCAGGAACGGCAGAGGCTTCAACAGAAGCAGGACCAGGAACATCAGCGCATGACGCAGCAAAAAGCTAACCCGTCAAGACAGCCGCAGGTGGAGCAGAAGCAACAGCAGATGGAGCAACGGCACCAACAGCAGACGCAGCAGATGCAGCAAAAACATCAACAACAACAACAGAAAATGGAGCAACGTCAGCAACCGCGGCAGCAGGCGCCTCCTCATCAGAACCAGCAGAAGCCGCCAAATGACAAACATCCGTAAGAAGCTGATTCGGGAAGACACGATCGTCAGCTACCGTGGCCGGGCGAAAGCTCGGCCACGTTTATTTTGACCTTCTCACTATGGCGGCCTTCTATCTGTGATTGGCCATTTATGATTGGGCAGAGGCTTGACTGCGCGTATCGTTTTTGTGGACGATGGTGCGTAGACGATCATGTGGGAAATGCCATGACACGGACATTGTTGAGCGCGCTTTTCATTGCGGCTTTAAGTACGACATTGCCGTTGGTACCCGGCGTGAGCGCGCGTTGCCAGGCGCAAGACAATGCGCAGTCTAACACCACGCAGTCAGACACCGCGCAGTCTGAAACGAAGAAAAGTGAGACGCAGGACGGCGCGAAAGAGAAGGATTCGACGACCGAGACAGCATCTCCGGCGAGCAAGAGGTTGACCGTGGAAGTGACCGGAGGCGAGAAAAACGTTTCCGTCGAGAACGCCAGCGTGTATTTGAAGTTCAGCGAAGGCAGAATACTTCGCAAAGACCGGAAATATGAACTGAACGTGAAAACGAACCGGGACGGAACAGCACACATTCCAGATCCACCGTTGGGGCGAGTGTTGATTCAGATTGTTGCGGATGGATGGAAAACGTACGGAAAGTACTACGAGCTGACCGATCCGGGAGCGGTGATCAAAATACATTTGGATCGGCCACCCAAGTGGTACTAAGCGGAAGCCTGCATCAAGAACTTGAGTGCGGCCGAGAAAAATTTTTTACCTACAAATGCCCTGGAATAGTGCAAACCGCATCAGCTTGTTGGAATACTGGAAGTTAGGTACGGTAAACGTAGGTTTTTGCACAGAGTTATCCACACGAATGTTGAAATCTTTACCGGAGAGAAATATTTGCGGCGAAGTTCGGCAGAGCTAATGCAGTGCGGACGGACAAAAAAAAATGGGTATCGCTGAAAAATCGGAACTTAAGATGCCAATAAGGAAATTTTGGAATGGATGAGACGTTCGAAGGACGATTCGCACAGGCACAGTTGCTGTGGGGCAACATCGCGGCGCGTCCGATGCGGGCGTTTCTGAGTATTCTGGCCATCACAATTCAGGTTTTTCTTGTTCTGATGATCGTTGGACTGACTACAGGTGTGGTTTCAGAGTGGGGCAAGCGGGTGGAGGGCGTTGGCGCGGATATTCTGGTTCAACCGCCGAACTCATCTATGTTTTTGGCATTTTCGCGCGCGGTGCTGCCCGAGTCACTGACGGAAAAAGTAGCAAAGCTGCCGGGTGTCGACGAAGTTGCTCCGACGCTGACTTTGATGGACCAGAAAAATTTTGTTCTCGTCTATGGGATTGACTACCAAAGGTTTAACGCACTAAGCCGGGGATTTTTGTTTCGCTCCGGGAAGCCCTTCGAAGGTCCGAACGATGCGATTGCGGACGATATTGTGGCGCAGTCGAAGCATTTGAAGGTTGGCGACAAGGTGATGCTGCTGAATCACGAGTTCTCGATCTGTGGAATCGTGGCTCATGGCAAGGGCGCCAGGTATTTTATCCCGCTCAAGACGGCGCAGGATATTGCGGGAGCGGACCAGCGGGTTTCAATGCTCTATGTACGAAGCAAAGGCGATATCGAAGCGACGCGTGAGCAAATTCTGAGCGTTGCGCCAGGCAACGGCGTGAAATCGATGGCCGAATATACGACGCTGATGAATTCGTCTAACTTGCCGGAATTAAAGCCGTTTATTCGCACCATGGTGGGAATCGGCATGGTCATCAGCTTCCTGGTGGTCCTGATGAACATGCACACGATGGTGATGGAACGAACGCGCGAGATCGGGATTCTGAAGGCGTTGGGAAGCTCGCGCCTGGATATCGTGAAGTTGCTGCTAGGAGAGACCTTATTCCTGGCATTGCTCGGCGGACTCATCGGAATTGGAATCACTTTGCTGGTGGAAGGCATCTTGAAGGAGACGACTCCGACGCTGCAAATCTTGATTACTCCAGGTTGGTTGGGCGGAGCGCTATTGCTGGCGTTTGCCGGCGCGGCGGCGGGGGCAGTGTATCCGGCGCT
>QHYO01000418.1 GCA_003224135.1 Acidobacteriota bacterium
GCGAAGATTGCATCTCGTCGCGAATTCCGGCAGCGACGCAGTCGCGCAACGCCGATTCGAGGCGAATCAGCTCTTCTTCACTCTCCGAACGAAGGTCCACCTTCAGCCGTGCCTCGTGTGGAATCGAATTGACAGAGGTGCCGCCTTCGATCTGGCCAATGTTATAGGTCGTGCGGGGATTCGAAGGCACTCGCGTGTTGATAAAGCGAACCGAGCCACGAACAAGCGCGTTAATTGGATTGGGGATCCCAAAGTCGGACCAGCTGTGTCCGCCCGGTCCAGAAATCACCACCTCTACGCGACGGGAAGCCAGGGCCTTGGTCGTAACGTGGTCGATGCTCGAGCCGTCGAGCACGATCACGGCCTTCAATCGGTCGCGGTACGCATCAACAAGTGCACGCATGCCGCGCAAGTTTCCTTCCCCTTCTTCACCAACGTCGGCAACCAGCAGAATCGTTCGCTGCGGCCGGATGCGAGCTTCGTGAATCGCGCGAGCGACAGCTACCAATGCCGCGAGCCCGGCACCGTTATCCGAAATCCCCGGGGCCGACATACGATTTTTTGTGCGATGAACCTTAACAGCCGTACCAGCGGGAAAGACGGTATCGAGGTGCGCTGACAACACCACAACTTCCTGGTCGGATGCGCCGCGAAGCAATCCGATGACGTTTCCAGCCTTATCCGTCGAAACTTCCAATCCTACAGCCGAAAGCAGCACCTTCACGGCGGCCGCACGGTCTGCCTCTTGAAAAGGTGGCGCCGGAATTTCCGTCAGCCGGGCCTGTTCGTCATCAATCCACGAGCGATGCGAGGCAAACCAATCGAGCGCCGCGCGAATCTGTGGACCGCTCGGCAGCTGTGACGCAGTGCCAGCGTTATTCGCGGGGCGATTGGCGAGGCGATCCCCTGGAAAAGGCACGACAGGTTTATTCGGCATGCTCAGCAGGATAACCGAAACCATCAGCCATTTCAGCGACGAAACTTGCGGCAGGTTCAATGCGGAGCGACCCCAGCACAAAGTGCCAGCAGTTCGTCCTCGGTAAGAACGCGCGCGGAATGCTTGGCGGCGTCAAGTAAACGCGCAACGAGCGCGTCGTCGGCCGGAATGTTGTGGCGTTCAAGCCAGAACAGCACGTTGGACTTCCCGCTCATCGGCCCAATTTCGATGATTTGCTCGAGCCCGAAAAGGTGCGAAGGAACGCCGCTATACACGATGTTCGCGAGTTCGGTGTTGCCTTTGTGAAAAGCTTTCACAATCGCGGCAGCATGAACCCCGGTCGCTGTTCGAAACGCGTCTTTGCCGATGACGGGATAGTTTGGCGGAATGACCGTGTGCGTGGCAGCAGCAACGGTCTCGCAATACTCCTTCAGGTGCGACAGATCGCGATCGATTAATCCCATCAGCCGTGGTGTGTTGCCGACACGCTCGCCCAGGGAATTCGCCGCCGCGTGGATCTGATGCGCTCCCGCCGCGACTGCCCACAACGAATTGGCTATAGCCAATCCACGATCGCAGTGCCCGTGCCAATCGATGCGAATTTTCTCTCCAGACGGCTTAACCACTTCCTCGATCGCGAATTTGACCAGGTTGTACGCGCCTTGCGGCGTCGCA